>SMXP01000109.1 GCA_004356335.1 Alphaproteobacteria bacterium
AAGAGAATGCGACCAAATAAGGACGTAGAGCATTTTCGAGCGAAGTGGACGCCGGTTCGCGTTAAGAGAATGCGACCAAACAAGGACTTAGAGCATTTTCGAGCGAAGTGGACGCCGGTTCGCGTTAAGAAAATGCGACCAAATAAGGACGTAGAGCGTTTTCGCGAGTCTGTTAAGTTCGGAAACGCTCTAGGTGACTTCCCCCATGCGTGTATCCGTTCTCATTCCTTTGCCATTGACCGGCCCCTACGACTATCTGGTGCCTGAAGGCATGGCTTTGGCGCGCGGCGATTTCGTTGCGGCACCGCTCATGAGCCGGCAAGTGATCGGTGTGGTTTGGCAAGTGCATGAGCAAAACACGCCGCCCGAGGGACTGGATCCGGCCAAGCTCAAAAAACTGATCGACCGGCTCGATGTGCCACCCCTGAATGACGAACTCATGGCCTTTGTCGATTGGGTGGCGTCCTACACCATGACGCCGCCCGGTGCGGTGTTGCGCTTGGTCATGCGCTCGACCTCTGCGCTGGAGCCGCCGCGCATGCAAATCGCCTATGTGTTGAGCGGCACACCGCCGCCGCGCATGACCAAGGCGCGCCAAAGGGTGCTCGATATTTTGCGCGATAATTTGCCGCGGACCGCGGCTGAGTTGGCCCAGGAGGCCGGCACCAGCAGCGCCGTGGTCAAAGGATTGGCCCAAGCCGGCGCACTCAGCCCAGTCGATCGGCCGGCCGATCGGCCGTTCCCGACGCCGGATCCGGCCTTTGGCGGGGTTGAGCTGTCGCCGGCTCAGGCCGCCGCCGCTCAACGTCTGATCGAAGCGGTTGACGCCCGACAATTTTCAACCGTCTTGCTCGACGGCGTACCCGGTTCGGGCAAAACCGAAACCTATTTCGAAGCGGTTGCGGCAGCCCTCAAGCAGGGCAAGCAGGCGCTTATTCTGTTGCCGGAGATCGCTCTTACGGTTCAATTTCTCGACCGATTTGCCGATCGCTTCGGGTGCCGTCCGGCCGCGTGGCATTCGGATCTGACATCGAAGGAGCGGCGGCGCACCTGGCGTGCGGTGGCGCAAGGCAAAGTGCCCGTGCTGGTTGGCGCCCGTTCGGCGTTGTTTTTGCCGTTTCCCGATCTCGGTCTTATCGTGGTCGATGAGGAACACGATCCGGCGTTCAAACAAGAAGAAGGTGTCATTTATCATGCGCGCGACATGGCCGTGGTCCGCGGGTCGCTCGGCCATTTTCCGGTCGTGCTGTCCACTGCGACACCGTCTCTCGAAACCGTGGTCAATGTGGCGCAAGGGCGTTACCGGCATGTGGTCCTACCGGAACGTCACGGACCGGCGAACATGCCCCAGATCGACGCCGTCGATATGCGCCAGGACGGGCCGGAGCGGGGTCGCTGGTTGTCGCCGCGTGTTATTGAAGGGTTACGCAAAACCTTGCAATCCGGCGAGCAGGGTATGTTGTTTCTTAACCGGCGGGGCTATGCGCCGCTGACTTTATGCCGAAAATGCGGTCACCGCATGAAGTCGCCGGATTCGTCGTCCTGGCTTGTGGAACATCGCTTGAAAAACCGGCTGGTGTGTCATCACACCGGTTTTTCCATGGCCAAGCCAAAAACTTGTCCCGGCTGTGGTGCTGAGGATTCTTTGGTCGGTTGCGGTCCCGGCGTGGAGCGCGTGGCGGAGGAAGCCGCCGATTTATTTCCCGATGCGACCGTCGTTATCATGTCGAGCGACACGGTGCGGGGACCGGCGGCGGTCGAACGGATCGTCGAGGATATGCTCGCGGGCAACATCGACCTGTTGATCGGCACTCAGATTGTCGCCAAAGGTTATCACTTCCCTCGGCTTACTTTTGTCGGTGTGGTCGATGCGGATCTCGGCCTGTCGGGCGGTGATTTGCGCGCCGCCGAACGCACATTTCAACTTCTCAGCCAGGTCGCCGGCCGCGCCGGCCGGGAGAGTCGACCGGGCCGCGTATTGCTGCAAACCTTCATGCCGGAACATCCGGTCATGGCGGCCTTGATCGCCGGCGGCCGAGATGGGTTCCTCGCCGCCGAGGCGGCCGCGCGCGAGGATTATGCCTTACCGCCGTTCGGCCGGCTCGCCAGCATCATCCTGTCCAGCCGCGACCCACACGCCGTCGAGGCCACAGGCCGGGCGCTGGCCAAGGCCGCACCGGTGAGCGAGGGGGTCAGCGTACTCGGACCGGCGCCCGCACCCTTTGCCTTATTGCGCGGCCGGCACCGTCATCGATTACTGGTCAAAGCCGAGCGCCAAATCAATTTACAGGCCTATTTGTCGGCCTGGCTCGCTCAAGTGAAGCCGCCAAACAATGTGCGCCTGGCCGTCGATATTGATCCCTATAGCTTTCTGTGACGCGCCGTCGGTAACCCGCCGAGGCGCGCGCCTGTGCGGCGATTTAGCTGGGGCCGCCTTGTTGCAACGCGGCAGGGGTTGTGATACCTAATCGCGCGGTCGTGGGGGCGCCCGGTTCTAGCGTCGCCTCATTTGCTAAAATATCTCTGGGATCAACGACTTAGTGGTACGCCACCGAGGCGGCTGCGAGGAAATCCGGTCGAAAGTACAGACTCACGTGTCCGACGAAATATCACTTGTTGCCGGCGTAGAGGGCCGCTACGCCACAGCGCTGTTTGACTTGGCCCGGGACAGCCAGGGGCTTGATGCGGTTGCCCAGGACCTTCAGGGTTTGATGGATATGCTGGATCAAAGCGAAGATCTGCGTCGGCTTGTGCGCTCTCCGATTTTTAATAGTGACACCCAAGGCAATGCCATGGCGGCCATCATGACGCGCGCCGAATGTGGCGATCTAACCAAAAAGTTTGTCGGTGTTGTCATCCGCAATCGTCGTCTTTTCGTCTTGCGCGATATGATATCCGCCTTTGGTATATTGTTGGCTCGGCATCGTGGCGAGGTAACCGCCAAAGTGACCACGGCCCGGGCCTTGACCGAGCCGCAATTGGCGCAACTCAAACAAGCTTTGAAGGCGGCCGTGGGCAGCGACGTACAAATCGACACCGAAGTCGATCGTGATTTGTTGGGCGGATTGGTCGTGCGTCTCGGCAGTCGGATGATCGATACGTCACTTGCAACCAAACTAACTAATCTTCAGCTCGCGATGAAAGAGGCTTAAGGCTATGACAATCCAAGCCGCAGAAATTTCTTCGATTCTCAAAGAACAAATTAAAGGTTTCGGTACGGAAGCCGAGGTCTCGGAGGTTGGACAGGTTTTGTCGGTGGGTGACGGGATTGCCCGCGTCTATGGTCTGGACAACGTTCAGGCCGGGGAAATGGTCGAATTTCCCAACGGCATTAAAGGCATGGCGCTCAACCTGGAAAGCGACAATGTAGGCGTCGTGATCTTTGGTTCCGACCAATATATTAAGGAAGGCGATACGGTCAAGCGCACCTCTTCCATCGTCGATGTCCCGGTGGGTAAAGGGCTTTTGGGCCGCGTGGTCGATGCGCTCGGCAATCCGATCGACGGCAAGGGCCCCATTGAGGCGACCGAGCGCCGCCGTGTTGACGTCAAAGCGCCGGGCATCATTCCCCGTAAGTCCGTTCACGAACCAATGCAAACGGGTTTAAAAGCCATTGATGCTTTGATCCCCATCGGCCGCGGTCAGCGCGAGCTCATTATTGGTGACCGTCAAACAGGCAAGACCGCCGTTGCTATCGACGCCATCGTCAACCAGCGAGAAGTCAATGCGACGGGTGATGAGTCGCGCAAACTTTATTGTATCTATGTTGCCATCGGCCAGAAGCGCTCTAGTGTGGCGCAGATTGTCAAGACGCTCGAAGAACATGGTGCGATGGATTATTCCATTGTCGTGGCGGCGACCGCATCGGAACCGGCGCCGTTGCAATACTTGGCCCCCTTTGCGGGTTGTACTATGGGCGAGTTTTTCCGCGACAACGGCATGCATGCGCTGATTATTTACGATGATCTGTCCAAGCATGCGGTGGCCTACCGTCAGATGTCGCTCTTATTGCGCCGCCCGCCGGGACGTGAGGCCTATCCCGGTGATGTGTTTTATTTACATAGCCGGCTTCTTGAGCGCGCGGCGAAATTGAATGAGGCCAATGGAGGGGGCTCACTCACAGCCTTACCGATCGTCGAAACCCAGGCCAATGACGTCTCCGCCTATATTCCCACCAATGTCATTTCAATTACCGATGGTCAGATTTTTCTTGAGACGGATCTTTTCTATCAGGGAATTCGACCGGCGCTGAATGTGGGTATCTCGGTATCCCGTGTGGGATCGGCGGCCCAGATCAAAGCCATGAAACAGGTGGCCGGTCAAATCAAGGGCGAGCTCGCCCAATACAGGGAAATGGCGGCGTTCGCGCAATTTGGCGCCGATCTCGATAGCGCGACCCAGAGATTGTTGAATCGCGGCGAGAAGCTCACCGAGCTGTTGAAACAAGGCCAGTTCTCGCCACTCGCCGTGGAAGAACAAGTTGTGGTGATCTATGCCGGCGTGAACGGTTATCTCGATAAGCTTGAGACAAAAGAAGTCCAACGCTACGAGCAAGAACTATTACGCACGTTCCGCGGTTCTCACTCCGACATTCTCGATACGATCCGTGAGGAAAAAGAAATTTCGGATGAAATTGGGGCAAAGATGAAAGACATCGTCGAGTCCTTTACCAAGGCGTTTACTTAGAGCGCGTTGACAAAAGATGGCATCCCTAACGTGCTCTAAGTCTTTGTTTTGTCGCAGCGCGGGATAAGGCGGGTAAGGTCGAGCCATGGCAAACCTCAAGGAAATGCGAAACCGCATCGCCAGTGTGACGGCGACGCAAAAGATTACGAAGGCCATGCAAATGGTCGCTGCAGCGAAGCTGCGGCGCGCCCAAGAAGCAGCGGAGGCAGCCCGGCCTTATGCAGAACGCATGGATACGGTGCTGACTAATTTGTCCAATGCCATGGGGCATCAAAAAGATGCACCGCCACTCATGATCGGTACCGGCAGCGACAAAATATGTCTGATGATCGTAGCGACGGCCGATCGAGGTCTATGCGGTAGCTTTAATTCATCGATCGTGCGTTTGGCGCGCCAACGGATCGAGGCACTCAAGGATCAAGGCAAGCAGATCAAGATCCTTTGCATCGGCAAGAAGGGTCACGATCAGCTCAAACGGCTCTATAAATCGGATATTGTCGATGTGATCGAACTCAAGGATAAGCGCAATGTTTCCTTCGATATTGCCTCGTCAATTGCCCGGCGCGTGCTCGATCTGTTCGAGGCAAATGAGTTCGACAGCGCCCAGCTGTTTTATAGCCGTTTCAAATCGGTGCTCACGCAACAGCCGACTCAACGGCAATTGATTCCCGCAATCTTACCCGAGGGCGAGCAAGGCACGGATGCTGTCGATCTGGGTGGTGCGGTTTATGATTACGAGCCTGATGAAAAAGTGATTCTCGAAGATTTATTGCCGCGCAATTTGGCCGTGCAAATTTTCCGCGCCCTGCTTGAGAACGCCGCCAGCGAACAGGGGGCGCGGATGACGGCCATGGACAATGCGACTCGAAATGCAGGCGAAATGATCGACGATCTGACGATTCTGTACAACCGCACGCGTCAAACCATGATAACCAGAGAACTGATCGAAATTATTTCCGGCGCTGAAGCGCTTTAATTTGAAAGATCCGTAAGGCGTCGATCGCACGGCGCAAACTGAAAAGAGATACAGGAACCAAGACAAGGAAAAAAAGATGTCCACAGACATAGTTGGCCGCATCACCCAAGTCATCGGCGCCGTTATCGACGTAAAGTTCGATGATGAATTGCCCGGAATTCTCAATGCGCTTGAAACGCAGAATCAGGGTAACCGATTGGTTCTCGAAGTCGCTCAGCACTTGGGCGAAGGCACGGTTCGCTGTGTTGCCATGGACTCGACCGAAGGCCTGGTGCGTGGCCAAGAAGTGACCGATACGGGGGGGCCGATTACGGTGCCGGTAGGTGAAGTTACACTGGGCCGCATCATCAATGTGATCGGCGATCCGGTCGATGAAGGGGGCCCTTTGGACACACAAGAAAGACGCTCTATTCAC
>SMXP01000013.1 GCA_004356335.1 Alphaproteobacteria bacterium
CATTGTCAAATTCTGATTGAGCATTAGCGGTGGGCGTCAGCGCAAACCAGATTAGGATTGTGCCAACAAGGAAGCGACAACAGGATCTCATTGCAACTTTTGTCGTTAACATGAGTACAACACGCCTATTTTGAGAAAAGCTTCAAGAAAAATAGTATCTGCGACCCCGGGACTTAGCGATTACCGCCTTTGTCGTTCAACTTGGGCCGTCGATGCAATCTCTATAATATCCATTGCACGCTGCCAATGCGTGGATCCCTTCACCACGTTTATTCGAGCTCGTTTGGCAAACGCGACAGCCGGGCCCATCTGGCGATTATTGAAATGCCGCTCCGCCGTGGCAAGATCTGCCTTGCCAATCTTTCCTTGACGCGCATAAGCAACGGCCAATTGATGCCATGCAAAGGAATTTTCTTGCTCGCTCAGGATTGCGGTTTCCAAGTGACGAATGGCAGCGGCATTAAGGCCGGAGTCCTCAGTGGCTATCATGGCTTGCGCAAGATTAATTCGCAACAACGGCGCATCGGGCAGGAGTTCGACGGATTTGTTGTGATAAGGAATAGCTTCCGCCGCCCGCCCGGTTTCAAAGAAAATCTGGCCTTTAAGTTCCTGAAAATAAGGATTGTTGGGCTGATCGGCAATTAAACTGTCGATTTCGGCGAGTGCCTTATCGACTTCTGGAATTCTATAATAGGCAACAGCCCGAGCGTACCGGGCAGGCATGCTGGTATCGCTGGCGGGGTAACGATAGAAGGTAAGTTCCGGCCGATTAAGAAAGCCGTAGAGTTTGGCTTTCATCATTTCAAATTCGAACACCTGCTCTTTGCTTTCGAGGATGTCGGCATAAGGCGAGTTTTTCGTGCGTTCGGTCAGCGACGCAATCCTGTCGCTCGAAAGAGGATGGGTACGTACATAGGGATTTTGTTTTTGTGCGCTTAGAATTTCCATATGACGAAATTTTTCGGTTATTTCGAGCAATCCACGTGCCGACTGTCCGGTGCGCGTCAAATAAGTAACGGCGGCTTGGTCTGCTGCGGATTCTTGAATTCTGCTGTGTCTTAAAATAGTCCGTTCGGCAATATGCTGCCCACTTGTCAATAATGCCATGCCGGCATCAGGCGATCCGGCCGCCATGGCAATGAGGCCTAATCCCATAGTGATCAGCATGGGCATGGCGGCGGCGGCAAAGGCATCCCCCATACGCGCCACGTGGCCACCGGCAATGTGTCCGGTTTCGTGTGCGATGACCCCAATAACTTGCGCCGGCCGGTCGGCCTGAACCAACAGCCCGGTATGGATATACATATCCGAGCCCCGGGTGACGAAGGCATTGATGCTCGGATCGTTAAGAAGATAAATATCCACGGATTTCGGCGGAATGCCCGCGGCCTCAAGCACCGGATCGGCGTAACCTCGTATGATTCTCTCAATTTCCGTATCCCGGATTCCGGATTGAGCCCAAGAAGGTGTTACCGCAAGACATACGGTCAACGCAGCGCATATGGCTGCCAGCACCGTCTTGATTATGGATGGTCTATTTGCCAATCCGATGTTTCCTATCGTTGAATCGTCCGCATCCCTCGTCTATGACCGCTTGCTCGACCAAATGCGGACGCCAAGCCGCCTAAGCATTTAGCTATTAAATGCAGAGCCGCTATGCTTCCGTCGAGGTTAGGGCGCGCGATAAAGTCCGTCAATCTTATGATGCCCAGCCTCACGGGAAAATGACCGTAATCCGGCTGAGATGAATGGCCGATGAATTTGGCGCCGGCAGATGACTTGGCCCCAGGGAGGCCCAAGAAATTATCTAATGAAAATATCAAGTCGTAGCGATATTCAACCTTTCCGGGTAATGGATCTTCTTGAACGGGCCAATAGTTACGCGGCACAAGGACGTGACATCATCCACATGGAAGCCGGTCAGCCCGGCATGGCCGCGCCCCTAGCGGTGCGTAGAGCGGCCCAGCAAGCGATCGAACAAGGCCAGGTGGGTTATACGGAAGCTCTCGGCTTGCCCGCGCTTCGACAGAGAATTGCTCGGTTCTACCTGGAAACGTATGGTGTCGACATCCCGGCGTCGCGTGTCGTGGTGACCAACGGATCATCGGGCGCTTTCGTATTGGCGTTTTTGGCCCTGTTCGAGACCGGTGCACGGGTCGGTTTGACGGCGCCCTATTATCCGGCCTACCCGAACATCCTAAAAGCGCTGGGCTATCAACCGATCATTGTGCCCTCGGGCGCGCAAACAAACTACCAGCCGAGGGTACATTTGATCGAAGGGGCTGGGACGCATTTGGATGGCTTTTTGATTTCCAGCCCGGCAAATCCGACCGGCGCCATGCTTCACGAACGGGATTTTGAGGAACTCATTCAGTATTGCGCCGAGAGTCGCATCGTTTTGATTTCCGACGAAATCTACCATGGCATTACCTACGAAAGAAAAGCGAGCACATCGCTCCAATTCACGACCGATGCCATTGTGGTGAATTCGTTCTCGAAATATTTCTGTATGACGGGCTGGCGGATCGGTTGGCTCATCGTCCCGGAAGAATTGGTTCGACCACTCGAGCGGCTTACCCAAAACCTTTACATTTCCACCCATGCCGTGTCTCAAGTGGCCGCGCTCGCGGCGTTTGAAGCGAGCGAAGAGCTGGATCAAAATGTTGCGGTCTATGCAAAGAACCGCGCGCATTTGTTAGACCAACTGCCGAAAGTGGGACTCACCGACATCGCACCGGCGGATGGCGCATTTTATCTGTACGTAAACATCGCTCATTTGACATCGGACTCCGATGGGTTTTGCAAGCAAATGCTGGACGACATCGGCGTTGCAACGACCCCAGGTCTTGATTTCGATACCGGCGAGCGGACTGCCTATATGCGCCTTTGCTATGCGGGCAAGCCCGAGGATGTCAAACAGGCCATGGTGCGAATCGGAAACTGGCTGGTGGACAAATGGGGCGCCTAAAGCGCATTCAGGAAAAGTGGGCACCGGCGAAGGCCGGGGTGGCCACCGGTTTTCCTGGAAACACTCTAAAGCGCCGCCGCATTTAATTGATCCCCAGCGGTTTATGGCAAACCCGATAATGGTTTTGCAGTCGACTTGACTTTACCGCCGCCACCAACCTCGCTTGACTTCTTTCGGTTTGGCGGCCGCTTGGTCCTCCGCTTCCCTATTCGCCATATGGGAAGGAGTGTCCATGGGGGGTAAGAATGTATCTACCTTTGGCGATGGTTCGGGCTCAGAAGTCGGCGGCTCGGGCGCCTCACCACGGATAGCGTTATGAGTGACTTCCGATTCCGGCTTCGGTTCGCTGAAAGAAGAAGGGTCGTTTTCGGTCGCCTCTTGAGGTTCCAACCCAGAGCCATTATGGGGACGAGCACTTTCGACCATAGGCTGTTCCAACATAGGCGCTTCTTGTGGCGCTTCTTGTGGTGCTTCTGATTCCGGCGTCCGTGTGTCCGTTTGCTCAACCGTTTGCTCAATTGTTTGCTCTGGGATTTGCTCTTGATCCGAACTCCGTTTGGAATGGCGTCTTCCGCCACGTTTGCCTCTGCGCCGCCGGCGCCGCGTTTCACCATTGCCTTCTTGTGGTGTTTCGGCAATCTCTTCCGCGCCCTCTTTGGCATCAGCGTCCGACGCGGAAGCTTCGACTGTATCCGGTTTACGCCCGCGGCGACGCTTTCGGCGTCTAGCTTTATTTTCACCCGGCTCAGACCGGTCGTCCAACTTATCGGAATCGTCTTCTTCAACCGCCACATATGTTGACGACGGCGTTACGATTGCACTTAACTTGTTCGTCTCTTCTTCTTTTCTTGTGCCTTTCGAGATTTCATATTGATCTGCGACTAAGGATTCATCGGCATTCACCACTATCTGAATCTGGCAATGATCTTCAATCTTTTGAATGAGGGATCGCTTTTCATTGAGCAGATAGAATCCGGTTGCCACGGGAACGCGAACAATTATTTGGCTTATATTGCCTTTGGTTGCCATGTCTTCGACAGTCCGCAAAATACGCAACGCTGTCGATGACAACGCCCGGATCATCCCGGTTCCGGTACAAACTGTACACGGGGTGGTGGTTCCCTCGAGAACACCGGATCTCATGCGCTGCCGAGACATTTCCAGGAGGCCGAAGGTGCTAATGCGGCCTACTTGAATACGGGCGCGATCCTTTTTCAGGCACTCCTTCAAACGTTTTTCGACCGCACGATTGTTGCGGTGCTCTTCCATGTCGATGAAATCAATAACCAGGAGGCCGGCGAGATCGCGAAGTCGGCATTGTCGCGCCGCTTCTTCGGCCGCCTCTAAATTGGTCTGTAGCGCCGTTCTCTCTATGCTGCGTTCGCGCGTGGCTTTGCCCGAATTTACGTCAATGGCAACCAAAGCTTCGGTCGGATTGATGACAAGATAACCGCCTGATTTTAGTTGCACCTGTGGCAGCAACATAGCGTCGAGTTGCGACTCAACCTGATACCGCTGGAAGATAGATAAAGTGTCTTTGTGTTGCTTTATATTTTTTGCATGACTCGGTGTCAGCGTGCGCATGAATTCTTTGGCTTCCCGATATGCCTCTTCTCCTTCCACGAACACCGATTCGATATCTTTACTGTAAAGGTCTCTGATAGCGCGCTTAACGAGGCTACCTTCTTCATAAACCAATGAAGGTGCCATCGACTCCAAAGTCAGACTTCGGACATTTTCCCAAAGTCTTAATAGATATTCGTAATCTCTCTTTATCTCGATTTTTGTCCGCTTGGCTCCCGCCGTGCGGACGATGAGCCCCATGCCCTTTGGCACTTCGAGCGCCTCGACTATGGTTCGCAGCCGTTTGCGGTCGTTTGGGCTGTTAATTTTTCGGGATATCCCACCGCCTCGTGCTGTGTTGGGCATGAGGACGCCATAACGGCCGGCCAAGGAAAGATATGTGGTCAGGGCAGCGCCTTTATTGCCGCGCTCTTCCTTGACGACTTGAACAAGGATGATCTGCCGCCGCTTGATGACTTCTTGTATCTTATAGCTGCGCAGCTTTTGGCGGCGCATGCGGCGCAGGTCGGCGATCAGATCGGCGTCGTTTTCCTCAAGTGCGGAAGAATCGTCTGTATTTTCCGGCTCCAAATCCAACTCTTGATCTTCGGGTTCGGGCTCCGGGTCGCCGTTATCGTCCGCCGAACTTTGAGCCTCCGCTTCATCGATTGATAGGTCGATATGGTCTTCAGCGGTCGGCTCTATCTCCTCCTCTTTTACCTCTGCCGGCGCAACGCCTTCCGTGTCGGCCTCATCAACGGGGTCGCCATTTTCGCCAAACTCGCTTCGTTCGCGCGCTTCAATGGCGCGCTGAACTTCGGCTTCGGCTTCGATCAGCGCTTCGCGGTCGGCGATCGGTATTTGGTAATAATCAGGATGTATTTCGTTGAAGGCTAAAAAGCCGTGGCGATTACCGCCGTAATCAACAAACGCTGCCTGAAGCGACGGTTCGATACGCGTAATTTTCGCCAGGTAAATGTTGCCTTTGTTGCGTGCCTTGGTCGACGATTCGTAATCGAAATCCTCGATGCGACCCTCGTTCACGACAACCACCCGAGTCTCTTCCGGGTGGGCCGCGTCGATGAGCATTCTTTTCGTCATTTATGAGAGCTCCGATGCGATAAGCGGTGCCGATCATCGTTGAATGAAGCAACGTGCTGGACGACCGCTCGGCGCATTTTTTCTGTAAGGGACGGCCTTGGCGCCATCTGCTTGCGGTCTGCCGCAAGGCTGGATTAGGCGCATGTCCGCGGCATGCTGCCCGATCAAGGGCGGCATCGATCAAAACGGACAGATATTTAGGCTTTCGGCCGTCAAGTTGAATCATGGTTACTGTCATCAGGTCACTGGGGTGACCGGTCTTCAAAAGTTCTAAATGGACGGGAAGCCTCCAAGGCAAACCCGCCGCGAATCCGACAAAGGGGTGCGAGGCGTCATGTCTCTTAACACCCACCCCCCGTAACTGCCGCCGAGGGCTACCTCTCAGTGGGTTGTTAGGGGCAGGAAAGGGCCAATCCCTCTCAAAAAACCCCGAAACCCGGTAGATCATCCTTCTCGGCGAAGAGCCTGACGTCTATAATGGGTCGAGCACGTCGTGGCGCTCAGCCCGCTTCTTACAAGAGATGGCCGCAACACTCTAGGTAAATTCGGAGGGGTCCTGCGGCAAATACACCAAAAACCCCAAAAACCAGTCCTAATGAGCACATCCTAACGTTATATAAACATTTTCGTTGCATGTGGTATTTTCAAGCGTTGAACGGGAAAAACTGGCGGAAATGCCGAATAGAGGGGTCAAATGCGACCAAAACGAGAGAAAACGGATTTGATCACCTGCCCTGGCCGCGGCACTCTTAAGCATGGATTTGCCCAAGTGGCGGCCCTCTTGGTGTTTATGGTGCTGGCGCTGGGTGAATTCAATGGCGCGTCGCTGCACGCGGCTTCCGTTCCAATAGTGACCGATATTCGGCTGGGTCAGCACCCCGACAAGACTCGAATCGTGGTCGATTTGAGCGAGCCGGTGGATTTTTCTATTTTCACCCTTGCGGATCCTTATCGGATCGTCATCGACCTTCCGGAAGTGGATTGGCAATTGCCGTTTCGCAGCGGCGAGCGTTCGGCGGGGCAGGTGCAAAATATCCGCTACAATCTCTTCAAATCGGGCACGTCGCGCCTTGTTCTGGATTTGAGGCAACCTCAAGAGATTATTTCCACTCAGATTCTGCCCGGTCTCTCGGGGTCCGGGCGGCGCATCGTTTTCGATATCAAATCGACCACGCGGACGGCTTTCTTAGAGACGGCCGGTTGGCCGGATTTGCAGATCGATGAAACGAAATCGCCGGCTTGGGCCAAGAATTTTGTGCGCCGGAAGCCGGCGGCGCACGTGATTGTTCTGGATCCGGGCCACGGGGGAAAAGATCCCGGCGCTGTCAGCGCCAGAGGAACGCGAGAGGCCGACATTGTTTTGTCCTTGGCAAAGGAGCTCAGGGCCCAACTGATGAGTAGGGGACGCTATTATAAGGTCGTTCTAACTCGTGACGAAGATGTTGGTCTTGCTTTGCGCGAACGCCTCGCCATTGCTCGGGACCAGGAGGCCAGCCTGCTGATTTCGCTTCACGCCGACAAAATTAGGGGTCAGCCTAATGTGCGAGGGGCCTCGGTTTATACCCTATCCAAAACGGCCTCCGATGAGGAAGCGGCGGTGCTGGCCCGTAAGGAAAATCGCTCCGATATATTGTTGGATGTTGATATGAGCGATAATTCGGACGAAGTGAATGATATTTTGATTGATCTGGCCATGCGCGAGACCATGAACGGTTCGGTCCGCTTTGCGCGGCTGCTCATGCCGGAATTGGCCAAGAATACCAAGGTATTGAGCAATAACCACCGTTATGCAGGCTTTGCCGTTCTAAAGGCCCCTGACGTGCCGTCCGTTTTATTGGAAATGGGTTATCTTTCGAACCGGGGCGACGAAAAGAATTTGAATTCTAAGAGCTGGCGTAAGAAAATAGCATCCTCGATCGTCGATGCCATTGATCGATATTTCGGTGAGGTCGATCTGAGGCAGGCAAAAAGAGACACGATCTGAACGCGAGATTCAGATTTCTTGGGTAGAATCGACCAATAATTGGTTGGTGAATGAGGGGTTAATCCCGCTTTTTAGGGTTTGTGCAGTCGGAATTTTAAGTCATTCAAATGCCATAATATGGCGCTAGAGCGCATTCACAAAAAGTGGGACGCGGTTTTTGGGTTCGAATGCGCGACCAATAACAAATCTAGACCCCCGTTCCCTGATTCAATGAATTGTAAACGGGGGTCTAGAGCGCACTATCTGTTAACGCCAGGTGGATTTGGCGGCGGCTTCCTCTGGACTGAAACTGGATCAATAAAAGCGTGAGAGGGCAATCGCATGATTGACCAGATCGTCCCACAGCGAGACGAGGAAGAGATGCCGGCTAAACGACGCCGGTGGTTCAATCCGCTGAGACTCATTGCCTGGCTATTCGGTTCGGTGGCGATCGTCAGCGTGGCTGCGGTGGTTGCTGTGGCAATCTACCTTGCCGCGGTCATTCGCGAGCTACCCAGTTCCGAATTGATGAGAGATTATCAACCACCGATCACGACCCGCATACATGCGGGCGACGGCAGTCTGATCGCGGAATTTGCGCGTGAACGCCGCTTGTTCGTGCCTCTTGATGTGATTCCGCAACAAGTGATCGACGCTTTTATCGCTGCTGAAGATAAAAACTTTTTTGAACATCCGGGTGTCGATTATCAAGGTGTCATACGAGCGGCTCTGGCTAACATTGACAATATTCGAAATGGCCGCCGCCTTGAGGGCGCATCGACGATCACCCAACAGGTTGCTCGAAATTTCTTGTTGACCAGTGAAGTAAGTTTTGAACGCAAGCTCAAGGAAGCGCTAATCGCTTTGCGTTTGGAACAAACGTTTTCGAAGGAATACATTCTCGAGCTTTATTTAAACGAAATTTATTTGGGCTGGCGTTCTTATGGCGTTGCCGCTGCTGCCCTCAATTATTTTGATAAGTCTCTTGAGGACCTCGCGCTTGCGGAGACCGCTTATTTGGCTGCACTGCCAAAGGCGCCCAATAATTATCATCCTATTCGAAAAAGATCCGACGCCATTGCTCGGCGCAATTGGGTCCTCGATAGAATGGAGGCCAATGGCTTTATCTCACCGGCGACGGCTGCCGCGGCGAAGCGGGAAGATCTGGTTACGTTTGATCGGCCTGTGGGTGTTCATGTTGTCGAAGCGGAGTATTTCACCGAGGAAGTCCGACGTCAGCTCTACAAAATGTATGATGAGCAGGGGCTTTATGACGGTGGTCTATCGGTTCGCACAACCCTCGATACTGAAATGCAAAGATGGGCGCGCGATGCGCTGCGTTTCGGATTAACTCTTTATGACCGCCGCCATGGCTGGCGTGGCCCATACGCCACGATTTCCATCACCGATCAAACGTGGCTTGGCGAAATCAAAAAAATCGAGAAGCCGAGTGATTTGGTGGAATGGGAAATAGCGGTTGTTCTTGAGACTTCCAATGAGGCAGCAAGGATCGGCTTTCAAGACGGCAAGGTGGGACAGATTCCCTTTGCTGAAATGAAATGGGCACGTCCTTGGGCGCGCGGTGAACGTGTTGGGGCGGCGCCCAGAAATCCCGGTACCGTTGTCGGCCGAGGTGATGTGGTATTCGTCGAGTCGCTTTTTAAAGACACCGACAGCGGTATTGTCTCCTTTGGCTCGCCGCGCTACGCCTTGCGTCAGATACCGGCGGTTAATGGGGCCATTATCGCCATTGATCCGCACACGGGGCGGATCTTGGCCATGGTGGGTGGTTTTAGTTATTTCGGCAGCGAGTTCAATCGCGCGACACAAGCCATGCGGCAGCCCGGGTCGGCGTTTAAGCCGATCGTTTATTCTGCCGCGCTGGATCACGGTTATACGCCAATCTCCATCATTCTTGACGGGCCGTTGGTGGTCGACCAGGGGCCGGGTTTACCGTTGTGGAAACCGAAGAATTATTCTGGTGAGATCGGCGGGGAGACGTTGCTGCGCACGGGTATCGAGAAATCGCGCAACCTGATGACCGCCCGCCTTGCCATGGATATGGGCTTGGATTCGGTGGTCGAATACGCGGCCCGTCTCGGCGTCGCAGATAATCTTGAGCCGCGTCCCGCAATGGCTTTGGGTGCCGGAGAGACGACACTCATGCGCATGGTTGGGGCTTATTCCGTATTGGTCAATGGCGGCAAGAAAGTCGTCCCGACCTTTATCGATAGAATTCAAGACCGTTACGGCAAAACCATTTATCGACATGATCAGCGCACATGCGCCGCGTGTCAGGTAGAAGAGTGGGCAAATCAAGATGAGCCATTGTTGCCCGACATGCGTCCCCAGATCTTGGATCCCCGGACGGCATATCAATTGGTGTCGTTTTTGGAAGGCGCGGTACAGAGGGGTACAGGTGTCCGCCTCAAAACGTTGGGCAAGCCCTTAGCCGGCAAAACCGGAACCACCAATGATTCTCGGGACGCATGGTTTTTGGGGTTCACTCCGGATCTTTTGGTTGGGGCCTATGTCGGTTTCGATCAGCCGCATTCGCTAGGCGATCGGGAGACCGGCAGTCGTGTGGCATTGCCTATCGTCAAGAACTTTTTTGAAAAGGCTCTGGAAGATGTGCCAGGCATTCCGTTCCGTGTTCCTGCCGGGATTATACTGGTGCGGATCAATGCCATTACCGGGGAATTGGCTCAGCCCGGCGACCCGCGGGTTATTCTGGAAGCATTCAAACTTGGCAACGAGCCGTCAAGCGAACGTCGGCAACAGCGGATCGTTTTTGGCGCCGACGGCCGGCCGGTTTTAGTATCGGCGCCCAATACGTCCTTGAGTACCGGCACGGGCGGGCTTTACTAGAGCGCACATGCTTTACCCTGGCGGGTAAGGTGGTTTAGTGTCCGTTGCCACAATCCGCCCTGTTTGGAGCGCCGTGCGCAAAAGTGTGTGCGGTTTTGCGCGCAAACGGCGCGACCAAACAAGAACTTAGAGTATCGCAAGTGATTCCAAAACAGCAAGTGATGCTCTAGAGCCAAGGAAAGAGATAGATGAGTGCCGAAATTGAAATGCTCACCGCCAAAATCGAGCAGTCCTTAGAGCTGCTGAGGAGGCATCTTTGACCCAGAGAACACGCAAAAGCGCTTGAAGTTATTGAATGCGCAAGCGGAGGATCCCAATCTATGGAACGATCCTGCTGCGGCACAGAAAGTCATGAAACAGCGGACGGCTTTGGAAGACGCCCTAACCGCATTTGATGCCCTCACCACAAACTACACCGATACGAAAGAACTAATCGCGCTGGCCGAGGAGGAGGGCGACCAGGCGATGCTTGGGGAAGCGACGGCCGAATTGCAGGCCATCCACGTCCATGCGCATCAACAGGAAATGGAAACCTTGCTGTCCGGCGAAGCGGACTCTTGCGACGCGTATATCGACATCAATGCCGGCGCGGGCGGCACCGAAAGTCAAGATTGGGCTCAGATGCTGGAACGAATGTATATGCGCTGGGCCAATGCGCGGGATATGCAGGTCGAAATTATCCACGAAATGTCGGGCGAGGAGGCAGGGATAAAATCGGCGACCTTATTAATCAAAGGAAAAAATGCCCATGGCTGGCTGAACATGGAATCCGGCGTGCATAGATTGGTGCGGATTTCACCCTTTGATTCGAATGCACGGCGTCATACCAGTTTCGCCAGTGTGTGGGTTTATCCCGCCATTGACGACTCAATCCATATTGAGATCATAGATAAAGATGTGCGGGTCGATACCTATCGTGCCAGCGGTGCCGGGGGTCAGCATATAAACAAGACCGATAGCGCCGTGCGGCTTACGCATATGCCGTCGGGCATTGTTGTTCAATGCCAGAGCAATCGATCGCAACACAAAAATCGCGCAACAGCTTGGAATATGTTGCGTGCAAAATTGTATGAAGCGGAACTCAAGAAACGCGAAGAGGAAACTCAGGCGAAAGCAGAGGCTAAAACGGATATCGCCTGGGGTCATCAAATCCGATCTTATGTGTTGCAGCCCTATCAAATGGTCAAGGATTTAAGAACCCAAGTGGAAAGTTCCAATCCGACTGCCGTGTTGGATGGCGATCTGGATGAGTTTTTGACCGCGGCATTGGCGGCCAAGATCCAGGGAGGCGGGGCAGGCGCGTCCTAGAGTTTTTCCGGTTTTGATGGAATCAAAACCTGACCCTAAGTTGTTGTTTTGTCGTGTTTCCGGACGGAAAACCGGTTGCCACTTTTCCTGGAAACACTCTTAAGGGGATCAGGCAAAACAACAGGTTGCCGGGAGGCAGGCTCAAGTGTACATACCCCGCTTTGCCAGCAGGGTTTCCATCATTAATCGAAGACGAGCTTGAACCTAAGACTGTCTGATTATGATTGCGGTAACGGGCGGCCCAATCTGCCGGGCCCGTCTCGCATGGATGGGCCCTCACCGTTGGTCGCCTTTGCTCGGCCAAGTGGCGCTCCCGAGTCAGCTTTGACTCGTTGACCGGACTTAGGCATCTCTGCGGTCAGTGGATCCTCGGCATGGCGGCAATTACCATCGAAAAAGGCGCCGGATTCCACAGCCAGGGCATTGTGTAGGATGTCGCCCTCCACGTGAGCGGTACTGGAAAGTTGTACCTTACGGGCGCGAATACTACCGTGCACGCGACCACGCACGATGACATCGTTTGCCACGATCTCTCCGTTAATCACGGCCTTATTTCCAACAGTCAGCGATCCGCTTCGGATGTTTCCATCAATGCGGCCGTCGATTTGAATATCGCCTTCTGAATGGAGGGTTCCTTCAACTAAAAGGTCTGTGCTGAAGATTGAAGGCGCGGCAGCACGTCCACCACGTTTGGTCGTTGGTGGCGTTGCATTGCTTGAACTGGGTTTCGCAGCGGCACCGTTGTCCTTATTCTTACTCCTTGAAAACATAGTTACCTGCCTCAATGAACTTTTCTGGGTCTTTTACTTTATTGTTGAACACAATCTCGTAATGCAAATGTGGGCCCGTACTTCGTCCTGTGGACCCCACCGTGGCGATTTTTTGGTAAAAATCGACCATTTCGCCCTTTTTTACGAGGATTTTTTGTAGATGTCCGTAGCGGGTTTTGAATCCATGGCCATGATCTAATTCGACCATATTTCCATATGGCCCTTTAGACTTAGCGAAAGTGACCAAACCTGAGGCAGCCGCCACGACGTCGCTACCCCGAGGCCCTGCCCAATCCATGCCAGAATGAAACGCACGCCGTCTCGAAAAGGGATCGATACGAGGTCCGAATCCGCTGGTTCGGCGACGTTTAACGTCGTTCAATGGGTTGATCAGGGGGATTTGGTTAAGCGCAGCTTCCAATACCGATAAGTGCTCAAGCTCATTAGCGAGCCGGTATATCTGCTTGCGAAAGATATTGTCACCGTAATCTTGGGGAATAACGGTCAACGTGTCCACATCGGAAATCTCGACCAGTGGTCCACCAATTGCTCTTTCAGGGTCTTCGAATTTTTCGTAAACCTCTTCAAAATCGAGGCCCGTGTTGGCAATGATGGCAGCAACGTATTCAGAACGC
Source organism: Alphaproteobacteria bacterium (assembly GCA_004356335.1). Classification (GTDB taxonomy): domain Bacteria; phylum Pseudomonadota; class Alphaproteobacteria; order SMXP01; family SMXP01; genus SMXP01. The sequence continues at coordinate 13,177 of SMXP01000013.1, forward strand.
TCCTGGCTTTCCTCCTGCATTGCATAGACCAATCCATTTTGGCGGCCGCGAAGTTTTTCAACGCGGTTTTCCAAGGTCGCTACTCTGGATTCCAGAGAATTTCTGGATCCGCGACCGGTGACGCTGGTCTTGATCATTTGCCCCAATGCTGTCGTGACGGCTTCGACGGGATTCTCTTCCTCAATTTCACTACGGCGCGATTGCCTAGATGTCGGCTCGAGCTCGGTGACGCGCATCAAAACCGTATTGGATCCGGGTCTTGCTTTGTTTAGCGTATTAGATTTTGCGAAATGGGTTTGTTTCAGTTTGCCGCTCTGATCATTCATCGCCTGGCGAAGGTCGACCAGTGATTCCAACTGCTCGTGGCGTTGCTCTAACTGGCGTGTCGATTCCCGAAACCGCTCTTCGGCGACCACTAAAACGTTGTTTACCTTGTCGTATTCTTGCTGCAGATCGTTGATACGCTGCTCATACCGCTTTTGCATGGCAACGGCATCGCGTTCCTTTTCCGAAATGATCTGTTCCTTAAAGACGACATTGACCGATGCATATCCAACCCAGGTTAGGAAACCCAGTGTCATGACCAGATAAGCAACCTGTGTCTGCCCCGAGAGGGCCACAAAGTGAACCTGACCGTCGCTTCGATGATAGAATTGTCTCTCGGGAAATAGTCTTCTTATTATTGCGGCGGTCGCCGCAAATAGCCCTTTGGTCATTAGACCGTCCCTCTACACCCCAAACCCGATACTCGGCCCCCCCATTTTGCTTTTGATACTTAGGGCCTACCGGCGATCCTAGCATACTATCAGGCTGGATCTTACTGAAAACTTGGCAAAATTAAAGCCCGGGAGCATGTCATGTGGCTGGTTTAATCCGAAATGGTTATCGGAAGGTAACCTCGCTTGGGGCATGGCAGGCGATTGGAGCCATGCTTTAAGATCTCGATCGAACCTCACGCACGCATTAGGTGAAAATTGAACGGGAGATGTGGTTCAAATAGCGGCGGTCATACGCCCTCATTTTGCTGCTTTTGGGTCAATTATTGGCGTCATCCCGGTCGCATATCACGGCATGTGGGTGTCAAGTGGGACTGTTAGCCAACCCATATATTCAATCATTCCAAGTGAGGGTTCCCCTCTAGAGCGCATTCACAAAAAGTGTACGCGGTTTTTGGGTTCGAATGGGCGACCCATAACAAACCTAGACCCCCGTTCCCTGATTCAATGAATTGTGAACGGGGGTCTAGTCCCGTTCGGTCGGATCGTTGGCCACAAAAAAGTAAAACCGGATAAGGACACAAGGCCGATAGACTAAATGGGCCCCGATGGGGCTGCCGTGTCGTGCGCGGCACCTGATCACAGAGCCTGGACGGCCGTGAGGACCTCTTCGGCATGGCCGTTAACTTTTACTTTCCGCCAAATCTGGTGAATCACGCCCGCCGCATCGATCAAAAAGGTCGATCGTTCCACGCCCATGAATTTGCGGCCATACATATTCTTCTCGACCCAAACGCCGTAATCCTCACTCACATGGCTGTCCTCGTCGGACGCTAGAATGATGGAAAGGGAATGTTTTTCCTTGAATTTGTCGTGCCGGTTCACCGGGTCTTTCGACGTCCCGATAACAACCGCGCCCGCTTTATCAAAGGCCTTTATATGTTTGCTGAAGGCAATGGCCTGTTTCGTACAACCTGGTGTTAAATCCTTCGGGTAGAAGTAAAGGACGACCGTTTGCCCTTTCAGGTTCTTTAGAGAAATCTTGCCGTCGCTATCGGTTGGCATTGCGAAGGCCGGAGCCTTATCGCCGATTTTGAGGTCTTTAGTCATTCCTGCTCACCCCTTTTCCATGAAGATCGCCAAGCGTGCCCTGACGAGCCGCCCTATATCGTTTACCCTAAGGCAACTAATTTGGACTAGACGGGCCAAAATCGCTAACTTCAAGGCATGCTTGCCCGTGCCGGTTTAGCATCCGGCCAAAGCCGAGCTTTGCTGAACCGAGCTTTGCTGAACCGAACAATGGGAACTCGCTTTCGGTCGTTGCTTGACGGGCTATCATCCTTTACTGCTTGAACAATCCAGGATAGTAGCACGGCGCTCAGCTCTAAACCCAGTGTGCCAAGCGGATCTTTAAAACATGCGCCTCGGTTGGCCTGATCAATGGCCTAAGTATTTCAAGTCCGTCTCCCCGCGGAGTCGACGTTTGTTCGCCCGTCTCAAGTCGATTTTGGCGCTGATAGCCATGTCACCGGCTGTCAAACATGGCCTTGAAGTGGCTGCGGGCATCACAGGGGTGCTGACGGTTTTAGCCGCGCTGGCTATTTGGCAACTCTCTCAAGGGCCCGTTTCTCTGGGTCTGATCGCCCCAAACATTGTTGATGCGCTGAATCGAAGTATCGCCGGATATCGGGTGGAATTCGATGAGACTACTATGGACTGGTCGGAAGGTTTTAATTCCTTCGATGTCACGGTGCTTCAGGTCCGCATCTTCAATCCGGAACGTGCGCTGGTCGCGCGAATTCCTGAAATCAGTCTCCGGTTTGGCATCGCCGCGTTGTGGCAGGGCACGCCAATGCCCAAGACCGTCGAAATGGTTGGCGCGTCAGCAATCGTAACGCGGCATGCTGACGGCACGTTCAGCGTCGACCTGCAACCGACCGGCTCGGGCGACATTCAGGGACAGGATCCGCTGCTACAGGTGCCCTCGGTGCGCCCAATGAACCAATTCCTGTCGGCCATATTCTCCGTCGCCGCCGAACAGCCTTTTGGTGGCGAGCTAGAAGAATTTATCATCCGTGAAGGGTCAATCGTGTTTGTCGATCGCCGCAGCTTGTCCGCTTGGCATGCGACGGGCGCGCATCTCAGATTTAGCCGAACCGATTCCGGTGCCGACGGCGTGTTGGATGCCAAACTTCAACTGGGCGGCAGTGAGGTTGATCTGCACGTTGCCGGCGCTTTTGACAGAGATACGGGTTTTGCCACGGTTGCCATGGAATTTGGCGATTTTATGCCGTCGCAATTATCGGCAGCGGCTAATCGCTTCTCCGCCTTAAATCGTGTTCAGGTGCCCATCAGGGGTTCCGCATCGTTCATCGTCAATGCGGACGGTGTGCTTGAAGGGGCCGATATAATCCTTTCCGCCTCTGATGGAATCGTGGATTTATCGGGCATCGATTTGACCTCCAAAAAAGCCAATGCCCCGACCGATCAACCCTGGGCCGATGAACTCGCTAGATTGAAACCTTTAAAGCCGCCGCCGCCGCTCGGTCGGGTTTTCATAGAGGGTGCACTGCTTGAGATCTCCCTCGACACGACAGCACAACGCTTTGTGATCGAGCAATTCTCCTTATGGGGTCCGAAAAATCGGATAGACTTTTCCGGCGGGCTGTCCATGCAAATGTCTGAAGATGATCCGACGGAAATTGCATGGGCATCGCTTGATCTATCGTCGCAATCCGCGTCGTTTTTTGTGCAAGGCATCCTTGAGGATCAGTTGGTCTTGGACGATTTTGCTTTTGCCGCAACATACAACAACGCAACACAGAGTTTGAAGATTGAAAATCTTTCTTTTTCCGCATATGGCGGTTCGGGAAATTTTAGCGGGGACGTGTTGTATGGCCACGACCTTGAAGGGGATTTCTCTCCGGGTATTCGGTTGCAAGGTCGGTTGCGAAACATGGACATCCGATCGATGCTCCAGTTCTGGCCGGTATTTCTAGTCCGCGGCGCGCGAGACTGGATCGATAATAATGTTTTTCACGGCACCATTACGCGCGGGGAATTCAACATGGATTTGCCGGTCGGTGTATTGGGTAACGGTCCGTTGCCCAATAATGCGTTGCGTTTTGATTTTGCATTCGAGGGCGGCGACGCCAGCTATATCAAAGGTCTAACGCGTGCCGCGGACATGGCAGGCAGCGCCACGCTTTATGGCAATAGTTTCTCACTGGATATGCCGACTGCGCGTATCGGAGACATAGCGGTGGCCGATGTTCATATAGAAATTCCCCATTTGGCGCCTAAGGGAGCCACGGCGGTTTATTCGGCGGTGCTTAAGGGAAAGATCGAAAGAATTCTCGAACTTATTGATATGCCCCCGCTCAAACTAACCCGGAAATTTGGGTTAGACCCTAAATCTGTAGGAGGGGACGCGGAGATTCAATTAAAAATCTTGCGGCCGATGCGTCGTTACGTTCCCATCGAATACATCGATTATGAAATCACTGCTTTGGCTTCGGGTGTTGGTTTACCTCGAATTGCCGGCAATTTTCCGCTGTCAAATGGTGATATAACGTTAAAAGTCGATCCGATTGGCATCACCGCCGAGGGACAATTCGATTTGGCGGGACTCCCGATCGAACTCAACTGGCGCGAAATATTCAGTATGGGTGAAGGCGCCTCCACGACCTATGAAATAAAATTGGCTGTAAATGCATCGAACCTATTGGAACTTGGTATTGATGTCGGCGAGTTTCTGCAAGGCCCTGTCTCCGCCATTATAAAAACCAAGGGCAAAGGTATCGTTATTTACTCGGCCACCGTCGACGTCGATTTTACCGATGCGGCCATAGCGCTTGACACGGTTAATTGGAGCAAGGAGTCAGGTAGTCCGGGATCCGCCAAATTCGATTTGAACTTTGACCCCGAAGGTGCTTCGTCCATTAAAGACGTGACGGTTATAGGCGAAGACCTTGAAATTCGCGGGGATTTGTATCTGGCGGCTGATTATCGATTGGTATCTGGCGATTTTTCCGTCATCAAGCTTGGTTCGGAGCTTGACTTTGCCATCGAAGCGTCGCGGCGGTCGGACGGCGACGGCTTAGAAGTGCGCGTAACGGGGCAAACTTTCAATGCAGGTGCGCTTGTGCGCGAGTTTATCAGTGCCGAGGGAGGTGGTTCGGGAACCCCTATTTCCGTTGATGTGAACCTTCAAAGCGTAAAACTCAATGAAGGCGTAAAGTTGCAAGATGTGGTGTTGCAATTCGCAACCGACGGCGAACGCATGTCGAGGCTGACACTCGATGCATCGTTTCCAGAGGGCGGGGGGGTTTATGCCAATCTTACAGGGCCAATGGATGGCCGCCGTTACCTGGAGATTTCTTCGACAGATAGCGGCCAAATTCTGCGCGGAATTACGGGTAATACCAGCATAATCGGCGGGTCGTTTGTGTTAACGGCGCATTTGGACCCACCGCGGACGGGATCTAACTCACAAGACGCAAGAGAACAAGAGCCCGAAACGGTGGATGATCCCTCTGCGCAAGTTGAATTAGCCACAAATGCGCGTGAGTTGAATCAAGGCGACGGTAATGTGTCTCTCGACGTGTTGGATGAACCGACAGCGCGCGTTTACGGTTCGGTCAATGTGGAAGACTTTCGCGTCGTCAATTTACCGCTTTTTGCCAAACTCTTATCCTTAGCTTCGTTGCAAGGACTTGTGGATTTGCTCGATGGCGGAGGAATCGTGTTCGATCATCTCGAATTACCTTTCGTTATGGAGGGAAATTCCTTCCAAGTCAGTAAAGCACTAGCGTCTGGCGCGTCTCTTGGCGTAACGATGGAGGGTGTCTACGAGCGGGACATTCAACAAATCGACGTCGCGGGGACGTTGGTGCCCGCCTATGGCCTGAATGCGGCTTTTGGCAGGGTGCCGTTGTTAGGTGATATATTCGTTTCGCGTAAGGGCGAAGGCATCTTTGCCCTGACATACGGCATCGAAGGTCCGCTGGCGGAAGCCAAGGTGTTTGTCAATCCGCTCTCGGTACTGGCTCCGGGATTTCTCAGGCGCTTGTTTCAATTCGGTGACCCTAAAGTGAAAAGGCAGGAGCTTCCGGAAACAGCACGGTTCGACTCTCTGGAAATTGAAACGCCAGACAAGGACGCGACAAAAGACCATGAAGCCATAGCGGAACAGCATGTCGAGCCTGTGCCCGATGACGCCAATGCGGCTCCGCAAAACGAGTAAGCGCTGTTTACTATACTATTTAACGGGCTTAACTAAGGTGTGCTTCTTTTTACCGATGGAAAGCTTAATGACGCCACTAACAATATAGCTTGCCGTAACAGAAACGTTCTCATCCTGCACCGGCGTGTCGTTTATCTTGGCGCCACCGCCTTTAATGTGGCGGCGAATATCGCTATTGGACTTGCCGAGTCCAGCCTGGCTGAATAAATCGACGACCGGAATGCCTTTCTCCAGATCGGCAACCGGCACTTCGATGGTCGGCAGATCGCCCCGCGTGCTGCGCTCTTCAAATGTCTCTCTTGCGGTATTGGCCGCATTTTCGGCGGCCTTGCGGCCGTGCAGCATGGTGGTCACTTCTGTCGCAAGAATTTTCTTTGCCTGATTGACGTCGGCCCCTTCGAGAGCGTCAAGACGTTCGATTTCATCAAGCGGCAACTCGGTAAAGAGCCTTAAGAACCGACCGACATCGGGGTCTTCCGTGTTGCGCCAGTATTGCCAATAATCATAAGGCGAGAGCATCTCCGAATTGAGCCATACGGCGCCGCCTTCGGTTTTACCCATCTTTACGCCCGATGAAGTGGACAATAATGGCGATGTGACGCCGAACGTTTCCACCTGGTTCAGCCGGCGGCATAACTCGATTCCATTTATGATGTTACCCCATTGGTCCGAGCCGCCCATTTGTAAACGGCAGCCATGTCTCAAATAGAGCTCATGAAAATCATAGGCCTGCATGAGCATGTAGTTGAACTCAAGAAACGTCATTGGTTGTTCGCGTTCAAGACGCAATTTTACGCTGTCGAATGTCAGCATACGGTTGATCGTAAAATGAGTGCCGTAGTCACGCAAAAAATCGATATATTTGAGTTCGTCAAGCCAGTCGGCATTGTTGACGATAATGGCATCCGTCGGGCCGTCACCGAAAGACAGGAATTTTTTGAAGACCTGCTTTATTCCGGCCATGTTCTCGGCGATCTGCGTTTCGCTCAGCAAGGGTCTTGTCTTGTCCTTATCGGTTGGGTCGCCGATCTTGGAGGTGCCGCCGCCGAGCAGCACAATCGGCTTGTGACCCGACTTCTGCAGGTGGCGTAACATCAAGATCTGCATCAGATGCCCGGCATGCAGGCTGGGGGCGGTGCAATCAAAACCGATATAGCCTATGAGCTTGCCCTGGCTTGCTTGTCTATCGAGGCTCTCCAGATCTGTTCCTTGATGAACAAATCCGCGCTGTAACAGGGTTTGAAGGAATTCAGACCGAAAGTTTGCCATGACAATTGGAGTTGATTCTTGAACATGCTTGCCCCGCCGGGGGGCTGGGTGATGTATCACGGTTTTGCGCAAATTTGAAAGGGCTCGATAACGAACCATAACGGAAATCTTAACGGCGCTTAAGTTTGCCCATGACCGCAGGAGTTGGGCGGCCCCTTTCGGGAGGGCAATTCCATCCGGTGCAGAAGGGATCCCGCCGTTAGGTCTGATTGAGTTCTTTCAGACGCATGTCCAGGTAATCTTCGACTTCCTTTGTCATTTCGTCGATGTGGCCGTCGAAAAAATGATTGGCGCCCTCGATTTCCCGGTATCGGATGTCGAGACCTCTTTGCGCGGAAAGACGCTCGTGGAGCTTAGCCACATCATTCTCGGGCACCACTTGGTCCGAACGGCCGTGGAGAATGAGGCCGGCAGACGGGCAGGGCGCCAAGAATGCAAAATCATACATGTTGGCCGGCGGCGCTATGGACAGAAAGCCGTATATCTCTGGCCGACGCATGAGTAATTGCATGCCGATCCAAGCGCCAAAGGAAAATCCCGCTACCCAACAATACACGGCGTTGTTGTTGAAGGATTGCAACCAATCGAGCGACGCCGCGGCATCGGAAAGCTCACCAATGCCGTGGTCGAATGCCCCCTGGCTGCGTCCCACACCTCTGAAATTGAAGCGAAGGACCGAAAAGTTACGGTCCACAAAGGCGTGGAACAGCTGATAAACGATGCGATTGTTCATCGTTCCGCCAAACTGCGGATGGGGATGAAGAACCACTGCGAGGGGTGCATTGGGTTGGTCGCTTTTGTGAAAGCGGCCTTCGAGACGACCCGCTGGCCCGCCAAAAATGACATCCGGCATTGGTTTTATCGGGTCTCCGGCTTTTTTGTTGAGCGGGCCGTCACTTTTGGCCCTTAAGAATTAACCCTGTAATTAAGTCAACTATTTCTGACAAATACCGCCATGTTTACAAGAGTTCCTATGACTCTATAGTCAATACTTGACTCTGACAGTCAGGAATGTATGTAGAAGCTGTTGGCGCTCTATCCCGTCCGCCAGCGTAGATAACACAAGATATGGATCAAATGGGAGCAATTTATCTCTGCGTCAATACCCGATGTCTGCACTGCGGTATTATGCCGCCATCGGGGTCGTTGAACAGAGGTGTTAACTGAAGGGAGCGACCGGTGAAATTGAGCACAAAAGGCCGGTATGCCGTTATGGCCATGGTGGACCTCGCCGCTCATTTTGGTGAGGGGCCCATCACATTGGCGGAAATCGCAAGCCGGCAAGACATATCGTTATCCTATTTGGAGCAATTATTCGCCAAACTCAGAAGGGCCGATCTGGTACAAAGCGTTCGCGGTCCAGGCGGTGGATACAAGCTGGGTTATTCGCCTGAGGACATGCGCGTGTCGGACATCATTCTGGCTGTGGATGAACCGCTGAAAGTGACCCGATGTCGTGACGGGTCCCCGAAGGGGTGTCTGAAGCAAACCGGCCGCTGTCTGACCCACGATCTGTGGGATGAATTGGGCCGGCAGATTTATCTCTTCTTGAGTTCGGTCACCCTGGGCGATGTGGCCAATAATCGCATCGTTCCGTCGCGTCTTCAGCAGG
>SMXP01000110.1 GCA_004356335.1 Alphaproteobacteria bacterium
ATGGTGACGATGGTGCCATTTCGTCGAATGAACAGCATGTCCAGCGGAATATAAGTATTTTTCATCCACATAGCGACCGGCCGTTGCTCATCAAAATCGAACAGCATGCCGGCGTCGGGTGCCAGCTCACGACGATACATAAGCCCCTGGGATCGCTCGCTCGGATTATCGGCCATCTCAATGCGGAAAACATGCTCTCCTTGGGCCGTGACGATGCGCAACGAGTCGCGGCTTTGAGTTGGCGCCGAGTCGCCGCTTGGCCCATCGGCACTATTCCAAAACCGCCAACTATCCGATTGTTCGCAGGCCGCCAACATCGCCAAAAACAACAGGGCGACCAGCCTTAAAAATTTGGTCATAACAGATAGATTAGCGGACATTGACGACAAACATAAGCGGCACAAGCGAACTTCGCCTACGTCTCGTCCAATTCGCATGGATTGACCAGCGATATATTGATCAGTGATCTTCGTCCGGGCGGATTTCGGCTGCCATGAGTCCTTTGGACCCATTGCCATAGCGCACCTGAACCCGCTCCCCTGTTCTGAGCTCTCGCATGCCGTATTGTCGAAGCGTTTCCATATGCACGAAAATATCCGGGGTGCCCTCGCCGCGCGTCAGGAAACCATAGCCTCGCGCACGGTTGAACCACTTCACTTCGGCCCTTTCGAAATCACCGGCTGCAACCACGTGTTGAGCAGATTGATGGCTCTTATGTTCCTTGTTTGGAATTGGGGCCACCGCCGTGCTGTTGTCCATGTGCAGAACGCGCAAAGCCTGCAATCCTTTCGGCCGCTGCACCGCTTCACACACCACTGTTGCGCCTTCATGCGCAATATCGTGCCCCGCCTCTTTCAAGCAAGATAGATGCAGCAAAACATCACCAAAGGACTCGTCGGAAGGAATGATGAAGCCGTAGCCCTTTACCGCATCAAACCACTTGACTATGCCCTCAACCTCAAATGCCTCACTCAAATCGGCATCCGCGGTAACAGAAAGACTACCGTCCATCGCGATAATCCAGCCCCTATACATTTGGCATCCAGCCTGAACTTCAGGCGCGTGAACGTTAACACATAAATCATCCGGGCTGGAACCGGCATGTTGAAAAAAACGTTTAAAAAAATGCGCTACAAGTCGGCGATCGCAGCATTGTTATAAAATACATAGTGTTAGTCCGATGTGCAGTAACCGACAGACAGACAGGACCGATCTTGATCCCTTAATTTGCGAATCGAATCACTCTCTCCATGTACAGACTTGCAGATTTAAGTGATTGCGACTCATGTGTCGCGACCGTGGTATACCATTCACTGTTTAGACTTGCAGATTAAGTTATTGCGTGTAAATTTGACAGCGCAAGCGATTAACCGAATATTCTCTAACTACACTTGAACAGCGGAAGCTAAGTTATGGATTTAAGGGGGGAATACCGAATCCCTGCCCCACAGGAACAAGTTTGGAACGCGCTCAACGACCCGGAAGTTTTACGGCAAAGTATTCCGGGTTGCGAATCATTGGACAAGGTCGAGGAAACGGTATACCGCGCGGTCGCTCTGGTTAAAGTCGGGCCGGTCAAAGCAAGATTTACCGGTTCAATTGAACTCTCTGATCTAAACCCCCCTCACTCATACACAATTACCGGTCAAGGCAAGGGAGGTGCCGCCGGCTTTGCCAAAGGCGAGGCAAGAGTGACCCTGGTCTCCGACGGCAGGGAAACCATATTGACATATACGGTAAAGGCCAATGTCGGCGGCAAGCTTGCTCAGATCGGACAGCGCTTGATCGATCTCACCGCGCGAAAAATGGCCGACGATTTCTTCACCAACTTTGTCCGAACCGTTAGTTCCGCAGCACTGGACACGGGCACGGAAATCGACCTCGCACCCCGTGACCAAGCCTCGGCGACACCGATCCGGACCGGTTATGGTAATGTCTGGGCGGTGGCAACAGCCGTGCTTGTGGCCCTTATAATCGTGCTCTTTCTGATTGTGAGGTCCTAAAGTCGATGATCGATCCAAAACGGACGCCATGGCGCTTTGAATAAACGTGGGCAGGCCTAGAGTGTTTCCAGGAAAAGCATGCCCCGGCGAAGGCCGGGGTGGCCACCGGTTTTCCGTCCGGAAACACGACAAAACAACAACTTAGGGTCAGGTATTGATTCCATCAAAACCGGAAAGACCCTAGGAGACACCAATGCCGACCATTTCCATTACGGTCAACGGCAAAATCGAGACGGCCGAAATTGACTGCCGCATGCTGCTCGTTCAGTTCCTGCGGGAACATTTAAGGCTGACAGGAACCCATATAGGTTGCGATACCAGCCAATGCGGCGCCTGTGTGGTGCATGTCGATGGACGGGCGATCAAATCCTGCACCATACTGGCGGTTCAGGCGGACAAGACAAGCGTCACCACCATTGAAGGTTTGGCGGAGAACGATCGCCTTCACCCGGTGCAAGCCGCATTTAAAGAACATCACGCGCTGCAATGCGGATTCTGCACCCCCGGTATGATCATGAGCGCGGTCGATATGATCAATCGAATACCCGACCTTGACGAGGCCCGCATCCGGCAAGAGCTGTCGGGCAATCTGTGCCGCTGTACCGGCTACCAAAATATCGTCACGGCGATCAAGGCCGCGAGCGGTAATATGAAAGCCGAACAACCATGACCGAAAATTCCACTGCGACGGGCATCGGGGCTTCCGTCCGGCGCAAAGAAGACTTCCGATTCATTACGGGAAGCGGACGCTATACCGACGACATAAATTTGCCGGGTCAAAGCTACGCGGTGTTCGTCCGGTCGCCCCATGCCCATGCGCGGATTCAATCGATCGACGTTACGGAAGCCATGGCGTCTCCCGGTGTGATCGCCGTTTATGCCGGGGAGGATTTAAAAGCCGACGGGATTGGCGATCTCATTTGCGGTTGGATGATCCATTCCAAAGACGGCAGCGAGATGAAGGTGGGCCCTCACCCCCCTCTGGCCGTGGGCATTGTACGCTATGTCGGCGAACCTTTAGCCATTGTCATTGGCGAGACTTACAACGCTGCCCAAGACGGCGCCGAACGCGTTCATATCGACTATGAAGAACTTGCCGCTGTTGTCGATGTCGGGTCAACCCAATCAGCCGGGGCGCCTCGGATTCACGAAGCGGCGCCAAACAACACGGTATTTGAATGGGAACTTGGCGATAAAACGGCGACGGACGCCGCCTTCGCTCAAGCACCACAGGTCATTAAGCTCGACATTCGAAACAACCGGCTTATTCCCAATGCCATAGAGCCCCGTAGCGCGATCGGAAGTTATGACGTGGGCACGGATCAATTCACTTTATACGTAACAAGTCAAAACCCGCATTTGGCTCGATTGGTTTTATCGGCATTTGTCGGGCTCGCACCGGAACACAAATTGAGGGTCGTGTCGCCGGACGTCGGTGGCGGGTTCGGTTCGAAGATTGCCATATATTCCGAAGAGACGGTCTGTACCTGGGCATCTAAAAAGGTAAAAAGGCCGGTTAAATGGACCGCCGAACGAGTCGAATCTTTTCTTTGCGATACCCATGGCCGCGATCATGTATCGCAGGCGGAACTGGCCCTGGATGATACCGGCAAGATCCTCGGGCTAAGGGTGAAAACCATCGCCAATTTGGGCGCCTATCTTTCGACATTTTCGTCCTGTGTTCCGACCTATCTCTACGGCACGCTATTGTCGGGCCAATACGACATTCCCCATATTTATGTTGAGGTTGACGGTGTTTATACCAATACGACTCCGCTCGACGCTTATCGCGGGGCCGGTCGGCCGGAGGCGGCATTTCTAATCGAACGGCTCATGGAACTCGCCGCCCGGCGGCTCGGCATAGCGCCGCCCGAATTGAGACGACGCAATTTTATTAAATCCTTTCCACATCAAACGCCGGTCATTTTGACTTACGATATCGGCGACTACGAAGCCTCGCTCGACAAAGCGCTGGCCCTGATTGACTATGACGGATTTGCCGCGCGCCGACGCGATGCGGAGCAACGGGGTAACAAGCGCGGCATCGGTTTTTCGACCTATGTTGAAGCTTGCGGTCTTGCGCCATCGCAAGCGGTGGGGTCGTTAGGCGCCGGAATCGGTTTGTGGGAATCCGCCGAAGTGCGTGTCAATCCCACCGGCAATGTGGAAGTGCTGTCAGGTTGTCAATCAAATGGTCAGGGTCATGAGACCACCTATGCTCAACTGGTGTCGCAGCGCCTTGGAATCCCTATTGATGACGTCAAAGTCATTCAGGGCGATACGGCGCAGGTCCAGTTTGGTATGGGCACTTACGGATCGCGGTCGGCCTCCGTGGGCCTTTCCGCAGTATCGATCGCTTGCGATAAAGTGGTCGCCAAAGCAAAAAAAATTGCCGCGCATTTGCTTGAGGCCGGCGAAAACGACGTGGATTTCAAAGACGGGATCTTTACCGCCAAGGGAACCAACAAGTCCTTGACCTTCCCGGAAGTCGCCTTGGCGGCCTATATGGCTCATCACTTTCCGACGGATGAAATCGAACCCGGGCTCAAGGAAACGGCGTTTTACGATCCGGTGAATTTCACTTTCCCGGCCGGTTGTCACATTTGCGAAGTTGAAATCGACCCGGAAACCGGCATCACGCGTATCGAAAAGTTTGTTGCGGTCGACGATTTCGGTACCATCATCAATCCAATGATTGTTGAAGGCCAAGTGCATGGCGGCCTGACGCAAGGTATCGGACAGGCCATGTTCGAGGAATGCATTTACGATTCGGAATCAGGGCAATTGGTGACCGGCTCTTACATGGATTATTGCCTGCCGCGGGCAGATGACGTGCCGTCCTATGATATCGCCATGACAAAAACCGAATGCCCGTCCAACCCGTTAGGTGTCAAGGGATGTGGCGAGGCCGGTGCTATTGGCGCGACGCCGGCGGTCATCAACGCCATTACCGATGCACTGAACATCGATACCCTGCAGATGCCCGCCACACCGGAAAGAGTTTGGCGCGCAGCACGCTCTAATCGCTAAACGTAAGCGGTCTAGGAGAAACATAATGTACCCGTTTTCTTATCACCGAGCACAA
>SMXP01000111.1 GCA_004356335.1 Alphaproteobacteria bacterium
AGATCTAACGGACGCCAAAGACGACGCCGCGAAACAAAAAGCGCAAGAGACGTTGGATCATTTGCGCGAAATCGAACGCGCCATCAGCAACTAGAGCATTTTCGAGCGAAGTGGACACCGGTTCGCGTTAAGAAAATGCGACCAAACAAGGACTTAGAGCGTTTTCGCGATTCTGTTAAGTTCGGAAACGCTCTAGAGTATTTCCAAGATTAATTGACTCCTGAAAACGCTCTAATCACGGCCTCCCCGATACATCCGATTGCCGGCAGGGTCAGGTCTGGGAATTGACCAGATCTCTGAATTCGGCGACTAATTTCTGGTATACGGATACTTTAAACGCGACGACAAGTGTCGGTAGCTGCTCGAGATCAACCCATCGATACGCGCTAAATTCCGGATGGTCGTGATGGTCTAGATTAATGTCCGTATCATCGCCGACAAAGCGCATGACAAACCATTTTTGCTTTTGGCCGCGATATCGCCCTTGCCACACTTTGCCGACAAGGTGGTCCGGAAGGTCATAGGTCGGCCAATCGCTCGATTGACCAATAATTTCGGCCTTGTCGGTGCCAATCTCTTCTTTGAGTTCGCGCAGAGCCGCGGCCCTGGGGTCCTCACCGCCCTCTATTCCGCCCTGAGGCATTTGCCAGCCGCCGGATTCCTCGCTGTTGAATCGCTTGCCGACAAATACTTGTCCCTGGCGATTGATCAGCATGATTCCGACACAAGGTCGGTAGGGAAGAGCGGCTTTAAGGGCCTCGATGTCGGACATGGTGCACGAATATTCCGAGAGAGCGGGGCGTTCACGCCGGTGGCAACGACACCGCCGTGATCGGCGCTAGAACAATTCCCTTGTCTTTGAGCGTGGCGGCCCATTTGGTAACCTGCTCGATGGTCACAGGAAACGCAAAGCCGGTGCCAATGGCAAATCCATTGCGCCGCGCCCGTGCTTCAAGGTCGTTCAGATCAAGCTCAATAGCCGCCGCGGAGGCGTAGTTCAATTCCCGATCGCTTAACGACCATACCAGACCGATGTCCCTTGCCACCTGCGTAAGAACCGTTCGCTGCGATGTGCCATCGTCGAGATAGAGCAGCCCTCGCCGTTGCAAGGCAGCTAGAACCGGCTGGAAAGCTTGTCGCTCATGGACGAATTTTGAACCCAGATAATTGCTCACACCCACATAGCCCGAGAATCGGTTTAACAGCCAATCGAGCCGCGCCGCGTTTTCCTCGGTGCTAAGGGACGTGAGCAAAGTATTCGGACCCGGATCATTGTTCGGATAGTCGACCGGCTCCATGGGCAATTCAATCAGCACCTCGTGACCTGCCGCGCGGGCTCTGCTGACCCAACTTTGCAGGTTTTTCGGGTAGGGTACGAACGATAAGGTGACATTTGCCGGCAGAGTGTCGATCGCTAATTGCGTTGCCGATTGGCTTAAGCCCAAGCCGCGCAAAACGATGGCCACTCGCGGGCGCGATTCATTGGCAGGGAACGGATTTGCGAAAGCCTTCATGGGGGCAACGCCGTCTGACGTAAAGTCGGGCACCGACCGGTCGTAGTTTGGCAGGTTGCTCGTCGCCGACAAGGGTCGTACGTCCTGTGCCTCCGCCCCGATGCTGGCGGGCTTTTGTCGGGGGATGGGAACGCCATTATCTCCCATCAGGACTTCGTAATCGCCGTCATCGAGTTTTTCCGCCGTAGACATGGCCAGTATGACGTAAGGCTGTCCTCCGGCCGGATTGCCCGCCAAGGAAATCCACCCGACCAGGCTGACGAGCAGGGCCACGCACAAAAACGTAGCGAGCGCCAGGGGGCTTACATGGTTTGAACGGATCGTACTTTGAATATCGCCGCTTATTGGAGTGAGGACGTCGTCGACCGGCATGTCTTGAGCATTCATGACTCGCCTATTTATGCACAAATAACCTGGGTTGATTCATCGCCACCGCAGAATTCTAGGGCCCTTCCGGTTTGATAGAATCAAAACCGGACCCTATGTTATTGTTTTGTCGTGTTTCCGAACGGAAAACCGGGTCCACCCCGGCCTTCGCCGGGGCATGCTTTTCCTGGAAACACTCTAACGATCCATATGGCACATAAGGTTAACGATTAGAAAAAAATTGAGTGAAGCGAGTGTGAAAAACTTGGCTTTATCGAGACGGCCCAGACGGCCAAAGCGATACTCTTTTTACGAGTATCGCTTGTTCCTATACTTGAGGCTGTGGAGTTCCGTAAAGTGCCTAGGATCTTTCCGGTTTTGATGGAAACACTCTAATTGGCCTGAGTCGAAATGGTATCCTGAACCAATGTGCTGTTTGCGGCCATGTCTTGTAAGATTTGGATGGCTCTGACCAGCTGATAATCTTGCACGTCCTCATCAAGCGGCCGGTCAAGTTCAAGAATTTCAGACGGCACGTCCTCGATGACCGCCCCGCTCACGGCATCGCCGCGGTCGGGCGCGTCTGCTTCATCTTCTCCCTCCAAATGATTGCGTAGGTCGGCCTCGGAAGGCAGGCCGATCCTTTGCTCGCCTTCAGGGGTGAACTGATGCACTTCGATGTCCGGCTCAATACCCTTGGCCTGGATGGATCGGCCTGACGGCGTGAAGTATCGCGCGTTGGTCAATTTGAGTGCGCCTTCGCGGCCGCCGCTCAATGGAATAATAACTTGAACCGATCCTTTGCCGAACGACTTGGTGCCCAAAATAACCGCACGCTTATGATCCTGCAAGGCGCCCGCGACGATTTCCGAGGCGGAAGCAGAGCCGCCATTGATCATTACGATGATCGGCTTGCCTTCCGCTAAATCACCGGGCCGCGAGTCGAATCGCTGGCTGTCACGGCTGTGCCGTCCGCGTGTCGAAACGATCTGCCCTTTGTCAAGAAACGCATCGGCCACAATAATCGCCTGATCCAAAAGGCCGCCAGGATTATTGCGCAAGTCGAGGATGACGCCGATCATGTTATCCCCGAGATCCTGCTTGAGATTTTTCATGGCCGTTTCGAGCCCGTTTTTGGTTTTCTCGTTAAAGGTGGTAATGCGGACATAGGCAATGTTTTTGCCGTCACCTTCAATGTGTGAGCGCACAGACTCGACCTTGATGATAGCGCGCGTAATAGTGAATTTGAGGGGTTGGTCGACACCTTCGCGCAACACAGTGAGCTTAAGCTTGGTATTCACGTCGCCGCGCATCTTTTCGACCGCTTGGTCTAGGGTAAGACCCTGAATAGGCTCGTCGTCCAAATGGGAAATCAAATCACCTGCTTTTATTCCGGCTATTGCCGCAGGCGTATCGTCGATCGGCGCGACGACCTTCACCAGCCCGTTCTCCATGGTCACTTCGATACCCAAACCACCGAATTCACCGCGCGTCTGTTCCTGCATGTCGCGGAAGTGATCCGGGCTCAAATAACTTGAATGGGGGTCAAGGGAGGCCAACATACCGTTGATCGCGGCCTCGATCAGATCTTTGTCTTCGACTTCGGTCACATAATCCGTGTGAATCCGTTCAAATATATCGCCGAATAGGTCAAGTTGGCGATAGGTGTCCGAATTGGCGGTCAAGCCGGTCAGAGGGATCGCCAGCAATATGCCGAAGACCATTCCGATGAAAACATTTCGCATTATCCGCTGACCTTTCTTTCGTTTATCGCCAACCATGACATTGGATTTATCGGCTCGCCATCTTTCCGGAATTCAATATAAAGCTGCGGAGATTGGCGCTCACCGTCCGGCGCGATCGAGTCGGCCTGGCCCATGATTCCCACGGGTTCCCCTGCTAGCAGCCGGTCACCGACTTGTCCATATATTCGGGCCATGCCAGTGAACAAAATATGATAGCCCTCGCCCGTTTCGATAAGCAACAGCTGGTCATAGTCCAGAAACGGCCCCGCATAGACGATATTACCGTCAAAGGGCGCAATAACCTGGGCATTTTCGCGGGCTGCGATGGTCAGACCCATTGATATTTCGTTTTTAGCATTCCGCGCCCCATAGGTCGTTAAAATGCTACCGCTCACGGGCAATTGCAAGGTGCCCCGCGCTTCGGTGAATTTGCGCCGTTGGGGCGCCCGGGAATCCGTGGGTTTTGCCAGCGAGATCTCTCTTGCGCCCCGGGTGGCGGGGTCCAGTGCCACCGAAATAGCAGGCTTCTCCCGAGGTACAATACGGGAATCGGGCGCTGTGAGGCGCGCGATCAGCGTCTTAAGCGAGGACATTTGACGGCCAAGCTGGGCAATGCGTTGTTCTTCGTTAACCAGATCCGCCGTCAAGCGCTGCCTTTTCTCTTTCTTTTGGGCAATCAAAGCCTCGATGCGCGCGCGCTGTTCCTCCAGGGCGGTCTCTCCCGCCATAATGCCTGTTTGTTCGGCGATGATGTTGCGTCTCACTCTTTGCAACTCATTGAGCTGCTGTTCGATCACGCGGGCCTCATCGACGAATTTAGGAAGAATATTATCGAGCAGAATGGCGCTGCGTACCGCGGCTACCGCATCGTTCGGTGAAACCAACAGTGCCGGAGGCCTTTGCCGCTCAAGCATTTGCATCGCGCCCAACAAATGAGCCAGTTCCGCACGGCTGCCGGATAAATCTTGTGCAACTTTTTGCTCTTTGGACATGAGCTCGCCAAGCCGTGACTCTGCTTGCCATAATGCGTCCTCTTGCGCACGAATCCGGACAGCGGTTTCAATCAATGAATCCTGAAGCGCCGACGTTTCTTTCTGTAACGCTTCTTTTTGCGCTTGACGGTCTGCTCGGACTTGGCGAGCTGCTGCTATCTCCTGTTTGAGCGCTTTGAGCTTCGTAGTCTCCTGGGCCGTCTGCGCCTCCTGCGATGCAGAGTTTGTGCCAGAGTTA
The DNA here is from genome assembly GCA_004356335.1 of Alphaproteobacteria bacterium. Lineage (GTDB taxonomy): Bacteria > Pseudomonadota > Alphaproteobacteria > SMXP01 > SMXP01 > SMXP01. The sequence goes on from SMXP01000111.1 coordinate 4,856, forward strand.
AGCAAAATCAGCAGAGCGAGAAGACCAGTCCACCGGCGTTGGCGGGTTAAAGCTCGACCACAGCTTAATGTGAACGGATTTCCTTGGGCCGGCGGGCTCATGACAATGTCCTGTTTCCAGTTTAAGCATCCGGTATCGACAACGTAACCGTCCTTATCATACTTAATTTATCGTTAACGCGTGAGCCAGCTAAAGCTTTATCTCTTTAAGACCGGCCATTGTTCAAGATGAATGGATGGTCATCCGCGATGATAGGGATGGCCGGTCAGGATACAGGCCGCGCGGTAAAGCTGCTCGGCCAGGAGCACGCGCGCCAGCATGTGCGGCCAAGTTGCCGGACCCAAGGCCAGCGACGCATCCGCGCGTTTTAAAACCTCCGGCGCCAGACCGTCGGCGCCGCCTATCAAAAACGCCACATCTTTGATGCCGCGATCGCGCCATTGGCCAAGAGTTGACGCAAAGGCTTGGCTTGACAGCGACCGGCCGTGCTCGTCAAGCGCCACAATCCACGCCCCTTGCGGCACACGCTCTATAAGACGCTCGCCTTGCCAGCGCTGTGCCGCGCCGCCGCCTGGGCTCTTGCGTGAATCGATTTCAATCAACGAAAAGCCGGCAAAGCCCGCTTTGGGAGCGGCCGGGCGCAATAGGTCAACATAGTGGTCGAACAGATCCTTTGACGGACCGGCTTTCAAACGGCCCACGGCGCAAATCAAAAGACGCATGCCAGCTTTGCTAACTTTGCGACATGACGCGTCTAGATTGCCAGCCGTTCGGCTGGCAGCTCCGCGCTCCACATCTTTTCGAGGTTGTAAAATTCACGTACTTCGGGCCGGAAGATGTGAACGATCACGTCGCCGGCGTCGATCAATACCCAATCGCAATGAGGCAGGCCTTCAACCCGGCACCGCCCGTAGCCGCTTTCCTTTATGCGTCTGATGAGATGATCCGAAATTGCGGAAACATGACGATGTGACCGCCCGCTCGCAATCACCATAAAATCCGCAAAACTCGTCTTACCGGCGAGATCGATGGCCACGACGCCTTGGGCCTTGTCTTCGTCTAGGCTGTCGAGCACAAGCTCGGCCAGCACATTTTCGGCCTTTTGGGCCATTTTCTTCGACGTCAGGGGAGCCCTCCGTTTGCTTTGACACCTTACGCATACATCGCGTCCTTAGAACGCGATTTCAAGAGATATCATAGAACCCGGCCGATTTCCACGATGCCGGTTAACCACCTATGGGCTGTTCGCCGCCAGTCGACAAAAAGACAATGCCAAAATATTCATTGGGATCGGTCCACGTTGCGTCGCATGTGAATCCGAGCCGTTCGGCCCAAGTCGTAATCTGATCCATATCGTATTTGTAGGAATTTTCCGTGTGGATGGATTCGCCTGCCTTTAACTCGAATTTGTGCTCGCCGAGTATAATCGTTTGATCCCGCTCGGCCTTCAAATGCATCTCAATGCGGCCCTGAGCCTCATTATAGAAGGCGTGGTGGCCGAACGCATCAACGTCTAAGACGGCATCAAGTTCCCTCTTCATTCGCACAAGGATATTCTTATTGAACAGCGCCGTAATGCCTTCGGAATCATTGTAGGCCGTGTTCAAAATATCTTGATCCTTCTTAAGGTCAAATCCGAGCAATAAGGCCCCATCTGGCGCGAGCAGGTTTCTTGCGTCGCACAAGAAACGTTGTGCTCCTTCAGGGGAAAAATTCCCTATTGTAGATCCGGGGAAGAAACCTAAACGAAATTCTCCCCCAAGATCTAGTTCACTCGGCAGATCTATTCGATTAGCAAAATCCGCACAAAGAGCAACTACTTTTAAATCTAGATAATCATCAGCAATTGACTGGGCGGCAGCAGTTAAATGATCCCGAGAAATATCTATGGCCACATATCCGGCAGGTCTTTCAAGCGCGTCTAATAATATGCGCACTTTGACGCTTGCGCCGCTTCCGTATTCGATAACGGTCGATTCCGGTCCCGCAAGATCGGCAATGTCGCCGGATATGGAGGCCAAAAGGCCCAACTCCGTGCGCGTCACGTAGTATTCTTCGGTCTCGCAGATGCGATCAAAAAGAATGGACCCAGCCTGATCGTAAAAATATTTGGGCGATAATGTCTTTTGTGGTTTCGACAATCCGGCAATTGTGTCGTCGAGGAAGCTCCCTTCGTCTGGCTTGAGATCGAAGAAATGAATCCGCCCGTTGGGTCTGTCGGCGACTTGTGTTCTGTTTACGGCAACCATATTCAAAACCAGCGATGCTCTTACTAGGGTCTTTCCGGTTTTGATGGAATCAAAACCGGACCCTAAGTCCTTGTTTGGTCACATTTTCTTGACGCGAACCGGGGTCCACTTCGCTTGAAAATGCTCTAAGTCAACAGATCGCGGGCCAACCGAAATCCGGAAAATTGCCAGCGTTGGTCTGGGAAAAAGAAGTTTCTGTATGTTTGACGAATGTGATCGCGCGGCGTGGCGCACGAGCCGCCGCGCAGGACCATTTGATTGCACATGAATTTGCCGTTGTACTCACCGAGCGCGCCCGTAAGGGCTTGAAATCCGGGATAAGGCAGGAAGGGGGTTTGCGTCCATTCCCAAACATCGCCAAACATTTGCGTCAATTCCGACCCGCCGGCTTTAGCCGCGCGGGGCATCGGTGCGCAGAACGGGTCAGTTGTTTTGGTCCCCGTAAAATCAAGCAAATTACCCTCGATCGGCAGTGAATTGGCGGCCAACTCCCATTCGAATTCCGTCGGCAATCGCAAGCCCGCCCAAGCCGCATAGGCGGCCGCTTCGTAAAAACTCACATGAGCGACCGGCGCTGCCTCATTGAGGGGTTGCAGACCTGCCAATGTATATTCGTGCCAAACATTGTCGATGTGGTGCCAATAAGCGGGATGTCTCCAGCCCCTCGCTTCGACCACGGCCCAACCGTCCGATAGCCAATACCCCGCTTCATCATAACCGCCGGCTTCGACAAATTGCAAAAACTCGCCAGTGGTCACGGGCCTTGAGGCGAGTTCAAACGGCCTTATCAATTGTTTATGCCGGGGGCATTCACTGTCGAAGGCGAAGCCGGCATGGGGCGCATTGGGATCGTGACCAAAATCGTAAAGCCCGCCTTCGAAAGCGGTCCAACCCAGCGGCGGTGCTTCGGCGCTGCTAGGCGGCACCGCAGGTGCGGCGTAGGGTGCCGCCATAAGCGGATTGTGCGACAACACTTCTTTAATATCCGTAAGAATTAATTCTTGGTGTTGCTGTTCGTGGTGCAGGCCCACCTCTACGATTTTTGCTGCTTGTTGCCAGACATCATCCGATGCATTGGCAAAGAATTCTTCCATTGAGCGCTCAACATAGGCGCGGTAATCGTGCACCTCAGAAACGGTAGGGCGTGTCAGAAAGCCGCGACGCGGGCGAGAATATTGTGGGCCTACAGATTGGTAATAGGAATTAAACAAATAATCATAAGTGTCGTTAAGCGTTTGATAGTGAGGATGTAACGGATTGAGCACGAGGGTTTCGAAAAACCACGTCATATGCGCAAGGTGCCATTTCGTGGGGCTGGTTTCATCGCTTGTCTGTATGACTTGGTCTTCGATCTCCAGCGGGTTTGTCAGCGCCACTGAATTTAGACGTATACGGTGAAATTCGGCTTTCATGGACGCCCGATCCGGACACCGGTCTAGCAGCGCGGCGGCCGACCGATTGGCGATTTTATCCTTGGCTTGTCCGCTCATTGGACGCCCCTGAGGATCACGCCATGGCTAAGTTTACGGTCAGCGACCGATGTTCGCCGCGTCACGCAATAACGTCGAAGATATGGGGTGAAGCTGTGCAACGATCAGTGTCCAGGCTGGTGGCTTTGCATCCGCTAAAAAGGCAGCATCATCAGATTTCAGGCGGTTTACTCCATACCGACAGGCCGCCTGGCTCAAGCCTGCGCGGAGATGATAGCCGGGCCGGGCAATCACCGCAACCGGCACAAGGGACATAATATTTGTCCACTCCCGCCATTGCGGCAATTGAATGAAATTGTCCGCACCCATTAGCCACACAAAATTAATATGCGGTGCCGCCCGTTTGAGTGCGCGCAAAGTGTCGATTGTATACTGAGTGCCAAGCCGACGCTCCACATCCGTTACCTCAATGCGCCGGTCATGCACCAGGGTTTTGGCATAGGCTAAACGTTGTTCGAAATCTGCCACAATGTCTATGGACTTTAACGGATTTTGCGGGCTCACCACCCACCACACTCGATCGAGGGCGAGGCGATCAAGAGCTGTGCGACTAATGTGACAATGCCCTTCATGAGCGGGATTGAACGAGCCGCCCAACAACCCGATCCGAGTGCCGTGTCGCAGATCGTTAAGATGCAAGGAAGAGAGCATTGTTATTGTGCGCCGCTCTAGGGTCCGGTTTTGATGGAATCAAAACCGGACCCTAAGTTGTTGTTTTGTCGTGTTTCCGGACGGAAAACCGGTATCCACTTTTCCTGGAAACACTCTAAATGCGGGTTCAGGGCCGCGTCTGCCCGGTCCCTCTGACCACATACTTAAAAGTGGTTAATTGTTCGGCGCCGACCGGGCCGGGACTATGCAACCGGCTAGTTGAAATACCAATTTCCGCACCCATGCCGAATTCTCCGCCATCGGCGAACTGGGTGGACGTGTTGTGCATGACGATCGCACTGTCAACTTCCTTAAGAAAACGATCCGCCGTGTGCTGATCTTCAGTGATGATGGAATCCGTATGATGAGAGCCGTAATGTCTAATGTGTTCGATCGCACCGTCTACATCGTCGACCACCTTAACCGAAATGATGGCGTCGAGATATTCGGTCGTCCAATCCTGTTCCGTTGCGGGTTCGATCCGGTCATCAATGGCGCGCGCCATACCGTCACCGCGCACCTGACAGCCGGCATCGACCAGCGCACCGATAATCGGCTTGAGATGGGTGTCCAAAACGGCCCGATCTATAAGGAGTGTCTCGGCGGCGCCGCAAATTCCCGTACGGCGCATTTTTGCGTTGAGCGTTATGGCAATCGCTTTTTCGATTTGAGCCGCCTTGTCCACATAGATGTGGCAAAGCCCCTCCAAATGGGCCAGCACCGGCACACGGGCTTCCCGTTGCACGCGCTCGACCAGGCTCTTGCCGCCGCGCGGTATGATCACGTCGATATAATCGACCATATCCTTCAACAGGATACCCACAGCGGCGCGGTCGGTGGTCGGTACCAATTGAATCGCGGCTATGGGCAATCCGGCCTTGCTAAGACCGGCGGTCAAGCAGGTGTGGATCGCCTGTGAGGAATGAAAACTTTCCGAGCCGCTGCGCAAAATCACTGCATTGCCCGCTTTGAGACACAGGGCGCCGGCATCCGCTGTTACGTTCGGACGACTTTCATAGATAATGCCGATGACCCCTAGGGGCACCCGTACCCGGCTTATGTGAAGTCCATTGGGCCGTGTCCACTCGGCCATCACCTGACCCACCGGATCGGCAAGGTCGGCGATTACCTCAAGGCTCGTTGCCATGTCTGCCACACGATCTTCCGTCAGGATGAGCCGGTCGAGAAATGCCGAGGAGATGTTCCCTTGCTTGGCCTCTTTGACATCCTGCTGATTGGCCGCGAGGATGTCTTGCTTGTGCGTTCGGATTTCGCCGGCCATGGCCTTAAGCGCATGGTTCTTGGTCTGCGTGCTGGCATTAGCCAGTTCGGCCGTTGCCGCACGGGCGGCGCGCCCGATTGACATCATTATCCGGGCGATTTCATCGCTCTGTACACGATCCATATTGAGATTCTCAATTGTACTCATTGGCCTGTTTCACTCGCACCGTCAACATCGCGTCCGGTAATGACTAAGTCATCTACGTGGATCATAGCCGTTCGACCACGGTACCCCAACAGCCGCTCGATTTCACGGCTTTTGTGGCCCATGATTTTAGCAGCGTCCTGTTGAGAATAAGCGGTAAGCCCGCGTGCGATCTCCTGATCCGATGGGCCTTGCACAATGACGGCATCGCCACGCTCGAAATGGCCTTTTACGTCGATTATCCCTGCGGGAAGCAAACTTTTACCCTGCCGAAGCGCCTGCACCGCACCGGCATCCACACGGATCGTTCCTTTCGGATCAAGCGCGCCGACGATCCACTGCTTGCGCGCCGCTAAAGGCGTTGCGGACGGCACAAACCAGGTGCACGAGGCACCTTGTTCTATCGCCTTTAGGGGATGAAAAGTATGACCGTTGCCGATCACCAAATGACAACCGGCGTTTAGACAGATACGTGCGGCCATGAGTTTAGTCACCATGCCGCCCGAACCGAGCCCCATGGCGTCGCGCGGGCTCACCGTTTCGGCCATAGCTTCAATGTCCGGCGTGATTTCCTTGACTTCGGGAACCAAGACCGCATCCTTGTATTTCGTAGGGTCTTTGTTATAGAGGCCGTCTATATCGGACAACAGCACCAGACAATCGGCACTGATCATTTGTGCAACGCGCGCGGCCAATCGATCATTGTCGCCGTAGCGAATCTCCGATGTTGCCACGGTGTCGTTTTCATTGACAATAGGCACCGCATGGACACCCAATAATATTTCAAGTGTAGAGCGCGCATTGAGATAACGTCGGCGTTCTTCTGAATCAGTCAGTGTCAGGAGAATCTGTGCGATGGTGATATTATGGGGTCGTAGCGCTTCTTCGTAAGCATGGACAAGGTGAATCTGACCGGCGGCGGCGGCGGCTTGGCTCTCCTCAAGTTTCAACTTACCGGCCTTGAGCCCGAGCGCCCGGCGGCCAAGGGCAATGGCACCCGATGATACAATCGCCACTTCTTGTCCTCGCGCGTGAAGCCGTGCGATATCCTCGGCCAAGCTTGTCAGCCATGATTCATTGATCCGGCCGGTGGTGCGGTCGACCAGTAAGGCGGAACCGATCTTAACGATCACGCGCTTAGCACGCGTGAGTGACGTGATCCTATCTGTGTGGGCCTGTTCATTCATGGGTCTGTACTCAGAGGGGTTGCCACTTGACGTGTTTTTCTTTCTGTGCGGTCCGGCGCGCCGTTTTTGTTTGCGACAATCGGTGGTCCTTGATTATGGCCAGTACTGAACGGCAAATCTCCTTTATACCTTTGCCGCTTGCCGCCGAGATGGCATAAACGCGGACGCCGCTGGCCGTCTCGAGTTCATTCGTTTTTGCGTCAATCGCATCAGGCGTCAGCGCATCGCATTTATTGAGGGCGAGGAGTTGAGGCTTGTGCAAAAGTTGTTGACCATAAGCCTCAAGCTCGCGCTGGATGGTGCCATAGGCGCCGGCAATATCGTCTTGAGTTCCATCGATAAGATGAAGCAGAACCGAACATTTTTCCACATGACCTAAAAAACGATCGCCCAGACCGGAGCCTTCATGAGCCCCCTCTATCAAACCGGGAATGTCGGCGAGCACGAAGTCGGAGCCATCCAATTCCACCACGCCCAAATGAGGATTGAGTGTGGTAAACGGATAATCGGCGATTTTGGGGCGCGCGGCACTGACCGAGGCGAGAAAAGTGGATTTACCCGCATTGGGCAGGCCCACAAGGCCGGCATCGGCGATCAGCTTCAATCGTAACCACAGCCAGCGTTCTTCACCAACCTGGCCCGGATTGGCGCGGCGCGGCGCCTGATTGGTCGAGCTCTTAAAATGTGTATTGCCAAAACCGCCATTGCCGCCTTTGGCCAGCAATACCCGTTGACCGAGTTGGGAAAGATCGGCCACAAGCGTCTTATTATCCTGCTCAAAAATGTGTGTACCGACGGGCAGCTTCAAAGATATCTCTTCGCCGAAGGCTCCCGCTCGGTTCTTGCCCATGCCGGGTGTACCGTTTTTGGCTTTAAAATGTTGTTGATAGCGATAATCGATCAGTGTGTTGAGGGCGTCGACACATTCCGCCCAGATATCACCGCCTTTGCCGCCGTCACCGCCATCGGGGCCGCCAAATTCAATATATTTTTCTCGCCGGAAGCTAACGCATCCGCGGCCGCCATCGCCGGCGCGCACATAGATCTTAGCTTGGTCGAGAAATTTCATGTTTCCTCGTGCCTTTGTTTCCGTTGGTCCCCGGCGCTCAAACAAAAAGGGAGATGGCGACCCATCTCCCTTAATAATTCATGTCAGAGCGCCACGTTATCCGCGGCGATACGCGCCGCTGGTTATTCCGCTGGTGCCGGTATAACGGACACATAGGTCCGCCCACCGCGCTTTGTCGCAAATTTCACATGACCCTCTTTCAACGCAAAGATCGTATGATCGCGCCCGAGGCCTACATGATCGCCCGGATGCCATTTGGTGCCCCGCTGGCGAAGGATGATGTTGCCGGGAACGACAAGTTCGCCACCATACTTTTTCACACCCAACCGGCGCCCGATGGAATCGCGCCCATTGCGCGAAGATCCGCCCGCTTTCTTATGGGCCATGGCTTTACCCTCTGTTGCTTCTGATGACAGGCGTGCGCGCTAGAGCGTTTTCGAACTTAACAGAATCGCGAAAACGCTCTAAGTCCTTGTTTGGTCGCGCATTCGGACGGAAAACCGGGTCCACTTTTCCTGAATGCGCTCTATTCGCTCGCCGACTTTTTTGCCTGTCCAATCCAATCATCCCGCTCGATCCGGCCTTTGAGATCCAGTTCCTGATCGACCCAGGTTACATGTGCCGGTGTCCACTCGGCAATCTGAGAGAAATGGTAGATGCCGATCTTATTCAGCTTCTCGACGATCTTCGGCCCGACACCGGTCAGTTCGGATAATTTATCCGCCTCGCCGTTCGGGGCCGTAAGCAATGCCGGCTTAGCCCCTTGGGCCGTGGTCTGTTCCGCGTCGTCCTTTTTCTCTGTTTTTGCCGCTGGGGTCTCGGTTTCGGTGGTTTTGGCTTTTGGCGCTTCGGCTTTAGCCGCGGCCTTCTTGCCGCCTTTGGCGCTGATGTCGAGAATCTTGATCGTGGTCAGATCTTGCTGATGACCTTTCTTACGCCGGTAGCCTTGCCGCCGTCTCTTTTTGAATATGATGATCTTGTCGCCGCGCGTCTGCTCGACCACCTCCGCCGAAACGCTGGCGCCATCGATAAACGGCGTACCGATCACCGCATCACTGCCGTCTTGGGACGTGGTCACCATCAACACGTCGCCGAACTGAATCTTTTCCCCGGCAGAGGCGGATAGTTTCTCTACCGTAATGACATCGTCTTTGGCGACTTTATATTGTTTGCCACCTGTCTTGATGACCGCAAACATTTGAAATTCCGCTATTTTCTGGGCCCGGAGGCCTTCCGTCCCGCCCATGTGTGAAGACCGCGGCGACTATAGCGACGCGCCTTTGTCTGTCAAGCGCCCAAGTCCACGAAAGGGCCGATTCTTCAAGGTTTTGCTAGCTTTTCCGGCTTTGGGCCAGCTCCTGAAGGCAGTTTTCCAGGGCCTTGGCCCAATTGGGCGGCGCGATGCCGTAGGCCGCGCCGATCTTGGCGCAATCGAGCTCAGCGTTGTTCGGCCGCGGCGCTGCAGCCGGATAACCGTCTGTGGCAATAGGATGAACGGCTTTGGGGGTCGGCCAATCCAGATCGCCGGCTTGGCGGAAGATCTCACAGGCAAATTCGTACCGGCTGACCGGTGGCGTGCCGGCAAAATGAAAGGTCCCATACGGCGCATCCGGATCGTGCAGCACCCTCTGGGTTAGCTGCACAATCGCCTGCGCGACATCTCTTGCTGCCGTCGGCGAACCGTGTTGATCGTCGACCACACTGAGTTCATCCCGTTCGGCGCCTAAACGAAGCATGGTTTTGACGAAATTCTGCCCGAACGGACTAAAAACCCATGCGGTGCGCAAAATAATATGTTGTGCATGGCGTTGGCGCACCGCCGTCTCTCCCGCCGCTTTGCTTTTTCCGTATACGGATATAGGATTTACCGGATCCGTCTCAACATAGGGTGCGCTCTTCCCCCCATCAAATACATAATCCGTTGACAGATAAATAAGAGGAATCCCTAACGAAGAACAGGCATCGGCGACACGGTCCGCCGCCTCTGCGTTTAGGGCGAAGGCCTGTTCCGATTCGGTTTCGGCCTGATCGACGGCGGTATATCCCGCCGCGTTGATCACTATGCTTATGTCCTCGTTTTGCAGCTTAGCAGCCAGTGAGCCCGCATCGACGGTTATGAGATCAAGCGTATCGCGCCCGGCACACGTCACGCGCCACGTCGAAGGCCAAGCGGCGCGGGCAAGCTCGCGGGCAACTTGCCCGCTTTTTCCCAGAACAAGAATATTGATCTTATCCATCAGCCTTCGAAGTAATTGGGAAGCTGTGCCAGTAGGGGCTGAGCTTGATCTTTGACCGACACCTCTGCCTTGCTCGGATCCACCGGCCAGTCAATACCAAGTGCGGGATCGTTCCACAGCAGCCCTTTATCGTGGTCCGGCGCATAGGGCGCCGACAATTTATATATAACATGTGTATTGGGCTCGAGAGTGCAAAAGCCGTGGGCGAAACCTTTAGGGATGAGGACTTGCTGTCCGTTTTGAGCGCTCAAAGTAGCGGTGACGTGTTGGCCGAAGGTGGCTGCGTTTTTGCGCAGGTCCACGGCGACATCGAAAATGGCGCCGGTAATGACCAAGACGAGTTTTGTCTGCGCCATGGGGGGTGTTTGGAAATGCAGGCCGCGCACGATGCCTTTTTCCATGGAAAAGCTGTGGTTGTCTTGGACGAAGTCGGATATGACGTCGGCGTCGGCCCATGCGTCTTGTTGCCAAATCTCCGACAGAAATCCGCGGGCATCCTGGTGCCGGGCCGGTGTTATCACCTTCACTTCAGGAATGGCGAGCGGTTCGATCTTCATGGGGTCCGACTCCGTTGCTCACGAATAATTCTGGTTAGCGCACTTGGCGGCCTAAATCCAGCCGGACGCTCTCTTGCACCGAGCCGGTGCTTTGACTAGAGTGTTTCCAGGAAAAGTGGACCCGGTTTTCCGTCCGGAAACACGACAAAACAATAACTTAGGGTCCGGTTTTGATTCCATCAAAACCGGAAGGACCCTAGTGTCCGCCACACTTATCCGACCGATCCAAAATTGGTTCGGCCCTTAAGCGGAGGGGTGCCGGAGTGGTTGAACGGGACGGTCTCGAAAACCGTTGAGGGCGCAAGCCCTCCGAGGGTTCGAATCCCTCTCCCTCCGCCAGCGATTTGGGGCCAATCTCGGAACAGGCGTCTTATCGGAGGTAGGCACCGCAACGGGGATCTCCGTCCGGAACCTCTGGGTCCGTCGCGAGACCGCGCGGAAATAGTTGACGGTCACATAATGCGGCAAGCAAATCTTTTAAATGTTGGACCTTCTCTTCCCGATTGAGGTCGTCAAGCTGCGCATACATATTCGTGCTCGGATCACCGGACAGTATCTTCATCGCCACCGCATAGCCGTAGTAACGTGCGTGCAACCCCAGATTCTGTTCGCCATCGTTAAATAGAATGGCCGTGCCATCAGCACCGTGGCAGTTTGCGCATCGTTCTTTGTATATCTCCAGGCCCCGCTCGGCATTGCCTCCGTCCATCAATACAAAGCCGTTCGGTGCTTCGCTTGAGAGCTGCCAAATCTCGCCGCGCGCCGGAATCTCGCCATCGCGCATGGCCAACATAAAATCAACGATTGCAGCTATTTGAATTCCGGTCAGCACATCGCCATAGGATGGAATACCACCTTGGCCTTGGCTCAATCGTTGAATCCATACCTCCCGCGACTCACGCCGGCTTGCCGGGCCCGATGCCAGAACGAAGGGTTTTTTCTGATGGTCACGACCATATATGCCGGCATTTCCCAACAGGTCCCAACCGAACAGATTTTTGAACCGATATTGGTGGCCCGTATTCAAAATTGGTTTGCCGTCGGCATTGTTCAGTGTGCCGTCGCCATTTGGGCCGCCTTCTCCATCCGGCTCAGGCGTGGTTTCGTTGTCAGGCACAAAACCAATATGGAGTTCTCTGTACCAATTATCAAAAAGACGGCCACCGAGTCCGGAATCAATAGCCGCCATACCGGGCCCCGATAAGTCATTCGTCTGAGCCCGGCCTATTGTCGACGCGCAAAATAGGAAAGCAACACCCATAAGAACCGTTGTTAGAGCTAGGGCTCTTGCTCCCCGCCATTTCTCCTCTATTTCTTCTCTCCCCGCGACATGTTGCTTAGACTAGACCCCCGTTCACAATTCATTGAATCAGGGAACGGGGGTTTAGATTTGTTATTGGCCGCGCATTCGAACCCAAAAACCGCGTACACCCCGGCCTTCGCCGGGGCATGCTTTTCCTGGATGCGCTCTAGCTCTTTTTTAATACCTCTCTTACGCCGTATCCGATCCAATCTTGGAACAGGGGATGCAGCATCAATCCCTTTGTGTTGAATTGATACTCCAACCCCGCCAGATCGCGCCTGATTTTCCTATGGACACCGCCTGTCGTGATCAAGTTGCTGACGATCAGTACACGTTTGCCTTCATTCGTGGCAGCCTCAACCCAGCTGCGAAACGTCTCGACATTGGCGGCGCGAATCGCAGCGGGTGCATCATCCTGCAAAGTTATCACCTGAATATCGGTAAAATCACTATCCTGCCGCATAGTTTGGGCATGACCTTCCAACAAGGCTAATTCCCTCACATTGTCTTCCTCGCCCTCTGGACCATGGGAGACAACGATCAATAATTCATTGCTCGGATCGGTGCTTATTTCGAGAGCAAAATCCAACATTATGGATGAGATCTCGGGACTTCCGGCCAGTTTCCGAGCTATCAGGATTTTCGCATCGGTCTTGACAATCGGAACCGATAGCCATTGCGCCTCCTCATATTGCCCGAAAATATAACCCCATTGCCGAGATAGGCCGCTATCCGTGAAGGTGGTCGGCATCACGACGATCGTCTTGGCACCCGCTGCCACAAGGTCATCGACTGCGGATTGTATATGTGCCGATGTCATCATGGCCATGCCATAGCTGACGGCCGTCGGGAAAATCTCGGCGATCGATCCAAATGCATTCTTGAACTGCGTATCGCCCGGCTCTCCAAAGCCATGTCCCAATCCGATAACGCCTATTTCGCCCGTAAGGCTCTTATCGCTGACATAGGCGCTGTAATTGGTGCCCATCATTTGCATGCTCAACATGATTTCTTGGTCGGAGTATTCCTGGTAAAGCGGCACCTTGGCTCTAAGCTCTTGCATCATCTCCGGGGTCATTTGATGGTCGTCATGGGACATGCCATCCATGTCCATAGAAGACATGTCACTCATGTCCATGGAAGATGAATCAGAAGCCGCTTCCTGTTCGGTATTTTCAGTTTCTTGGGTTAAAGCCGGAGCGTTAAATGCTACGGCCAGGAATAGGCCGGCACCGATCAACACACAGCAAAGTCTCAGATCAATTCGTGTCATGATGTATCCTCCTAAACATTTACAACAACGATAACAAAATAAAGCTTCCGTATCCAATGCACCCAGGCCAAGGATCAATGTCGGATCGTCAGCCGAATTATATCCGGTCGCGCTCACAAGCTTAAGGGTTTTTATAAATTAACCGGCCACCTCAACCCTCCTGTTGTTATCTATTAACTCTCATTTAGCGCATCTTTTACGGTATTTGCGATCCAATCTTGGAAGCGCGGATGCAGCGTCAATCCTTTGCGATTGAATTCGTAGGTCAAGCCGTTGAGGTCCTGGTCAATTTTCTTCTGGATCATCGATTCGGTCAGCAGGTTGGTGACGATCAGTACACGCCGTCCCTCGTTAGTGGCGGTTTCAACCCAGTTGCGAAGCTTCTCGACATTGGCTGCACGTATGGCGCTTGGTGCGTCATCTTGGAGCGTGACCGCTCTGACCTCTGCAAAATGGCCCTCTTGCCGGATTATCTCCGCCTGACCCGCCAACAATGCCAATTCTTTTTCATTTTCTCCTTCGCGCTCTTCAGGGCCGTGAGACACGATAATGACGACCTCGTTCTCTGGATCGGTGCTTACTTCACGGGCAAAATCAAGCAATATTGCCGTGATGTCGGGGCTGTCGCCCGGGGGTTGAGCCATCACGATCTTCGCTTCGGTCTTAACGAGTGGCGCATCCAGGTAGGCTGAGTCCTCACGCAGCCCGAAAATGTAATGCCATTGCCTGACAAGCGAACTGTGTTTCACCGGACTGCCGGGAATGACGACAATCGTCTCGGCGCCAGCCGCCACCAGCTTATCCACCGCCGACTGAATAGTTGACGACCCCATCATGGCCATGCCGAAAGCGATGGCGGTCGGAAATTGTTTAGAGATCTCAGTGTAGGCATTCTTCAACTGTGTGTCTCCGGGCTCCAGAGTGCCATGATCCAATGCGAGCACACCTATTGCCTGCGTAACACTTTCATCGCTTACATAGACCTCACGAGCAGCCCCCATCATTCGCATGCCGAAATTGATCTCTTCGTCCGTATATTCCCTGTAAAGGGCGATTTTAGCTCTGAGCTCCTCTATCATTTCATGAGTCAATTGGTGGTCGCCATTGGACATGTCAGCCATGTCCATGTCCGCCATGTCATGGGTCGTTGATCCAGCGCCCATCGCTTCCTCAGAATGCTCTTGTTCTTGGGTTAAAGCCGGAATGCTAAACGCTGCAGCCAGGAACAGGCCGGCACCGATCAGCATGCAGCAAAGTCTCAGATCAATTCGTGTCATGATATATTCTCCTAAACATTTCCAAAAACGATGACAAAATAAAGATTTGGCCTTATGAATCTTCCGTAATGGTGATCGTTTGGCCGGCGTTCTGAGGTCCCAAAACTTGTCTGGTTCCGCTCGGCCAGATTACTTCGATACGATCGACCGTATCTAAAGTACCCAGGCCAAAGATCAATATCGGATCGTCAGCCGAATTATATCCGGTCGTGCTCATAAGCTCGCGGGTCTGCGTCAGGTCACCGGCCGTCACGGTGACCCGTGCATTGTAGCCCGTACGATTGCTCTTGGTGCCGATCAGTTTCACTTTGATCCAATAATTGTTATTACCTTTGTTCAAGAACAGCCACGTCTGTTGTGGCTCGTGGATCGGGTTGCCGTCGTCTGCGTAGTGGGAGCGGTTGGAGGCAAATATATCGGGAAAACCGTCGCCATTGACGTCCCCAGAAGCGACCCCGGTCCCGACACCAAAGCCTTCGGCGCCCGAGTCTTTCGTGACATCCGTGAACGTGCCATCGCCATTATTACGGTAAAGCACATTAAAGGCTGGATCGACCGCCACGTAATATTGCACAAAGGGTGAATAGCTGTCGTCGATGTCGTTGACCAGGGTGTTGGAAAGTGAGCCGTTGCTCACATAAATATCCAGATAGCCGTCATTGTCGAAATCGGCGAGAGTGCAGCCGCGCGCGCCGCCCACATCACCAGTGCCCGACGCCAAGGTGATGTCGGTAAAAGCGATGGTGCCGGTTTCCTTAAAATCATTTCGGATGAGGCGATTGGCCTGATCGGCCAGCGCCAAATAGACGTCCATGTCGCCGTCATTGTCGATGTCGCCGATGCATGTGCCGTTGGTGTTGCCGGGGTTCAAAAAGGCGATGCCCGAGGGCGGCTCTAGGTTTTTGGTGATGTCGGTAAAAGTGCCGTCTCCATTGTTGTGGAATAGGATATTGGCGTCGCCTTCGTTACTCACCAGGAGATCCACCGCGCCGTCCTGATCGAAATCGAACCAGCCGGGCGATCCTTGGCTGCCGGCAAAGATTACTTTATCCAATATGCCGACACCCGCCTCTTGCGTCACGTCGGTGAACGTGCCATCGCCGTTATTTTTGAACAACGCATTGTCGACACGGGAATCGGCGTTGCGATAGTAAATGTCCAACAGCCCGTCATTGTTATAATCGGCCCAACCGATGCCGGCGGCCGAACCCCAAATGCCGCCGTGTTCTTGATCTTCTTGGTTCCCGGCGCGCATCAAATTTGCCGCGCGCGTTACATTTTCAAAGTTAGGGGTGCCCGTTTCAATGAGTAGGTTTTTGAAAAGCGTGGTGGGCGGTATGTTTGGATCGTTGTGGGAGGCCTTGTTGGCAATGATGAGGTCGATATCGCCGTCATTGTCATAGTCGCCCCAGGAAACGCCGCGGCCGATAGCGCCGGCATTCTGCACGCCGCGCGCCGCCGCCACATCGGTGAATTTACCGGTGCCGTCATTTTCATAGAGCCGGTTGCGTAAGCTCGGCAGCGAGTCCGAGCTGGATACATAAATATCGACGTCGCCGTCATTATCGTAATCACCGAAGGCGGCGCCCGCCGTATTGCTATTGACGTCGGCCACGCCCGCCGCTTCACTGACCTCCTCAAATAGGATGAGGGGTTTTGCGTCGGCGTTGACGGATGCCATTACCGCCAATGTTGCCAGTCCGATTAATAGTCGCATGATCTTCCTCCAGCTGCTGCATTCAAAATTCTTTTTTGATGGGTACCGGCTTGTGCGGGATCTCCATCAGGATGAACGGCCCTGCCGTGACAAGGTCGGACCCACTTGACCGGAAACTCAAACATGAAGTTGCTCGTCCAACGTTTTAATCCAATTATCACGAACCGCCGGTTGAGCCTCTTTTGCCAGGGCGAATGTACAGACAATGCTATTGCTCTCATCGATCAAGGTGAGCGACTTGGATTGTGGTCCTTCATTCCCGCCTACGGCATAGCTGGCGAGGCCCCCAAGTTCAAAATGCGAGTTGAAATGAGGATATTTGAGATCGACCCAATATCCCGGCAAATCCTCGCGCCGCTCGACCGCCCGTAACGGGCCGGCGTAATGTTGCGCACAAGCGCGGGTCGGTATATGGACATCAATAAGGATTTCACGTTCGACGACTTGTCGCAAAAAGGCCTCCGTACGCGACGGCACGTCTTCATCCACCCGGTGTGACAAATTTCCGTCTTCCACCGTTCGCCAGCCGGCATCTTCTGAAGGGTTGAGATCAAGCGCGTCGGGCGGCTCGGTCCTATATTGTTCGACCAGAGTGTCGTAGGCGGCGTCACCGCCCTTGGACCATACGATGATTTGGAGTACGGCATCTCCACAATCGTCGAAGAAACTTATGTTGCGGCGCACAGCACCATGGGCCTCTTGAACGATTGAAAAAACCGATCCCCAGCGAGATAAGTCGAACGAGAGATCGATCATGCCCCCTCGCGCGTGACCACGATTATCGACAATGTCGAGCTCGCTAAACTCGCCAATAGGCATTGCCACCATATGTTTATTATTGACCAGCGCCATGATTTTGCCGAGATCGCGCGCGCCGTTAAGCAGGCCGGCGAAATCCGGAGACAATTGTGAGATGTCCTCGCCTATCAATACATGGATGAGAGTTGCTTCTTTGACGCCTAATATCCGCGCAGCCATGACCGAGGGTAAGAAACCTCGCTCCTCTATCAATGCTTGATAGGCCGCCTTTAAATCTGCACCCAGCAATCCGGCGTCGGAACTTGCGATTGGCATGGTCATCACACTTCGTCCCTCCGTTTAAAAGGCACAGGCGCGGGCTTTGCCTACCAGCGTTGCAACCGCTCACGCTTCAGTCTTCTTGGTGCGGCGGTGCCGGCGCGTCTTCGGGCCGTTCCAGGTGAACTTCCACTTTCATGCCCTCCGGCATGGATGACTCAAGCTTTGCAAAGAGCTCCTTTTCTTTGCGTATAGATTCTTCCGTGACATTGCTGTTGGCCCGGAATTGTTCGGGTGTTAAGTGCTCGGCCATCAAATATCGTATGGAATGCTTGAGCTTCGCCGTCTGCTGCTTGAAGAAATCAGCATAGGCTCGAGCGACCTCCTCGAATTCAGCACATCCATCAGGACCCTGATCTTGGAAACGTTGCATCGCCGCAATAAGCTTAGCGACCTCGCCCTTGCCTTTTTTGAACGCGGCCTCGACTTCATTCAACAGTTTCCACGACTCGACCTCCTCCTTTGGCACGAGAGGTTTTACATCATCGAGATGACCTTGATCCTGGGCGTGAAAGCGCCCCATGATGAACTCGAGATACTCGACGCAGGAACGATAAAAATCCGGGAAAGGATGCCCCTCTTTCTTGGCTCTCTGCAAAACGCGATCCAACGCCTGGTGGGTCGCCGCCATATGAGCCCGCTCGATCGATACTTGTTGAAGTGTTTCGTCCATTGTGATCACCTTTTATCCAGGGCAATGTTAGGCCCAACCGATTTGATGGGCACTCCTTTTTGCCACATGTTCAATATAGTTGTCGGTTTTCTATCGACACACGATACTCAAGATACTCAGGATAAATTTTCCTCCACCATAGCCTTGATCCAATCGGCGAAACGGGGATTTTGCATGAGCCCGGTATTGTTGAACTTGACATCGAGACCTTCTACATCACGTTCGAGCCGGCCCATTATACCGCTTTGCGTGAGCACGTTAGTGACCACGATAACATCCATGCCTTGATCCTTAGCTTGCTTTATCCATCCGCGGATCATTTCTACATTGGCGGCCCGCACTTCCGTTGGTGCATCGTCCTGCACATTGGCGAACTTGGTATCCCTGAAACCGCCTTGCTCTTTGATGAACTTGCCATGCTCCGCCATAATCGCGAGTTCTTTATCGTTATCCTCTTTGGTCCCTGGCCCATGGCCCAGAATGACGACAAGTTCGTTCGACGGGTCGGAGCTGAGCTCTTTTGCATGGTCAAGCATAATTGCGGCCATAATGGGATGGGCGGTAGGCGTCGGCCCCCAAATGAGTTCGGCCTTACTTTCCACTTGCGGTGGCGACAAATAAGAGGAATCATCGCGCCGGCCGAATATGTATTCCCATTGCCGTTGGAGCGAACTCGCAGTGCCTGTTTCGGTGCGCAGCACGAGTATCTTTTTCGCTCCTGCCGCTTCAAGACCATCGATTGCCGATTGGATATGATCCGAACTCATCATCGCCATTCCGAGGCCGTAGCCTGCGGGATAATCTTTTGAGATGGCGCTGAACCGGTCGAACCATTGCTGATTGCCTTCATCGGTATAGCCATGGGCAAGAGCGAGCACACCTACGTCACCGATAACGCTCGCGTCACTAATCATGCCGCCCAAATTGCGCATGCTTGACATACTTTTAACAATCTGCTCATCCGTGTACTCATTATACAGAGGAATCTTGGAACGCAGCTCTGCAAATTGCTCGGTGGTGAGCATGTGTTGGGAATGATCCTCTTGCGCAAGTAAAGCGCCGGCAAATCCAAAAGAAAATGCACTTGCCATAAGTACGACCAAAGCAAGGCTGCTCCCTCTCTTCAATCCCGTCTTTATCATTACTCTAACCATAATTACTCTCCCTAACTCACAGTGAAATTGTTTCGATAATTCCTGTTGGCTGCCCGTAAAGCACAGGCCAGACGGAAACAAATGACTATCCCTTGCCATCGCCGACATAAAGCTCGTAATTGGCCCGATCATTTACATGCCCAGCGCTAATATTGGCGGAACGGCGGCGGGCGTCAAAGGAGGCGGCCGATCTCGGCCAGCCTCCCTCAAGGCGATCCAGACGCACGTTTTTGTGCCGTCGTGGCGATCCGCTTATTTCTGAAGCTCGCGAATTTCCTCCAGCGATTCCGGCGGTCCCTTCCACAAGGGCGCATGCTCTTCGATGAATGACCGCAGAGTCTCGGGCAGCTCATCATATGAGTCGTAGCGATGAAAATAGGCGTTCATGGACATGCGGCCGGGGGGCGCGCCGGGTGGGGTCGGAAAATCGCCATGCCATACGCAGTCATACTGCACCTTGCCGTCGACAGTCCGCTCGATCCAATTGTAAGTTTCCCAAGTCGATGCGTTGCCCCGCCAAGGCAATTGATACTGCACCGGCGTGGTGTAGATGGTCATGCCCTCGAACCTTTGGATCTCGCTATTGTGACCGCTGGTCATTGTGGTCAAGTTGTCACCGGCGCCTTGCTCGGTCTTAAAATGGATGATGCCGTTCTCCAGCCAGATCTTGAAATACTGATAGGGGAATTCCTTCATCCACATGGGGCTGCCGTCAGGCAGGGTGAGGATTTCACCGGTTTCCGGGTCTCTTGAGAGCGTAAATTTGCGCGCCAGGAGTTGCGCTTCGGGTTTGTCGGGTTCGGGACGGTAAAGGCGCCCCATATCGCAGCCCTCAATGCGCGCGACCATCTTTTCGCCTGGAAACGTAGTGGCGCCGCCCCAGCCGTACCAATAAACCGGATCGCCGGTACCGAAACGCAAGTCAACATAACGCTCAAAGTCGTCGCGGGTGAACCCGCCCGCCAATAGTCTTCCCTTATCCATTTCTTGTTCTCCGTTCAGTGTTTGCTCTTGGTTATTCTGCTGCTGTTGATAATTTGGCAGCCCTTCTTGAAATAAGTGAAGTCGGGTCAAGCGCCCAACCCTTGCTGTTACGTCTGGACGGACCGAGAATGGCATAGGCCACTTTGTCTTTGGTCCGGGCGACCTTATCCACGTCGGTGTGCGCAGACATTGCTAAGACAGTGCGCTTTGCCCAATGAATCCCCGAACAAGACAAAATCTTGACCCAACATGCGCACATGTACGGGCTTTTTGGATGTCACGTTCTCGCTTTCTTCGGCGGCATACCAAAAATTGATGAACAAGATTTGCTCTCCGGATACGTGCTTGCCAAGGATAGCGAGAGCCCGGCTGACTGACAGCCGATGATACGACAAATAGCTTGGTATACCAAAACGTAAGTGACTACCGACCGCTGCGCGCAAGCATGTGTTCATTTGGCGCGTCTCTAGAGCGCATTCAGGAAAAGCATGTCCCGGCGAAGGCCGGGGTGGACCCGGTTTTCCGTCCGAA
>SMXP01000112.1 GCA_004356335.1 Alphaproteobacteria bacterium
AGAAAGACTGCGTGAGGATTTCACCAAGGGCATGATGACGCCGCGCGTGACCAGCGATTGGGCGATCGTTCCGGCACGCCGGAACACCAAACGGGCGGCCGCTAATCTTCCGGATCTCAACGAAACGGCGCTGGCGGCGCGTCAGCGCGTTGCAGCGGCTCTCATTGCGGTTGGGCCGGGATTGAGCCGCGTCCTTCTCGACGTTTGCTGCCACCTAATCGGTCTTGAACAAACCGAGCGGGATCTAGGGTGGCCGCGGCGTTCCGGCAAGGTCGTGCTGCAAATCGCTCTGGTGCGTTTGGCCGATCATTACGGCATCACGGGCAAAGAAAAACGCAGCGCGGATCGAGCGGGCAATATCTAGAGCGCATTCAGGAAAAGTGGACACCGGCTTTCCGTCCGAATGCGCGACGAAATAAAGACTTAGAGCGCATTCAGGAAAAGTGGGTACCGGTTTTCCGTCCGAATGCGCTCTAACGCGCGGCAATGTTCGACGTCATGCCTGTTCCGGCACCATGGCATGGATTGCGTCGTTTTGGATCCGCTTCATCATAGAGACGAAGCCATTCGATCGCTGGGGGGTCAAATGTTCATCAAGGCCGAGGCGATGAAAGACATCACGCGCGTCTATTTTCAAAATTTCCGATGCCGTCTTGTCACTGTAGAGACGAAATAAAATTGCGATGAGACCGCGCACGATATGAGCATCGCTATCGCCTCTAAAGGCCAGGCGAGGGGGATTGTCGTCATTCGATTCGGAAATCAACCAAACTTGGCTGGCGCAGCCGCGCACTTTGGTCTGCTGGCTTCGCTCGGCATCATCTATCGGTTTAAGCTCTTTGCCGAGCTCAATAATATACCGGTAGCGGTCTTCCCATTCGTCGAGAAAGGCAAGATCGTCTATGATTTGATCTATGGAACCGTTTGTACTCATACATCACCGCGAGCTAGCCGTTCGAAACGCTCGCCACTTAGCCGATAGGTTAATAAATCATCCACATGGACGAAGCCGAACCGATCATAAAAATTTCGCGCCGGGTTGGCATGCACCACATTCAATTGTAGATGACCGCAGCCGCGCTGCTTTGCGATTTGCGCGACTTCCTGCACAAGACTAATGCCGACACCGCGGCCTCTCACACTCTCCGCAACGAATAAATCCTGGATATAAAGACCGCGGTTGGCGTCCCACGTTGCATAGGTCGGAAAAAAGATTGCCAGTCCGACCGGCGCGCCATCCTGCTCCGCCAAGATGCACTCGAATTGTCGATCGGGACCGAAACCGTTGCGCCTGAAATCCTCGACCGTCGCCGTCATCGACGCCCCTTGGTCTTGATATTCGGCCAAGGCCGTCACCATTTCCAGCATAATGGGGGCATCGTCAGGCGCCGCCGGTCTAAGTGTCACCTTCGATTCAGCTTTGAGCTCGGCTTCAATCATGGGGTCTCCTTAATCGGCTTGGCATAAATCGAGGCCCGTCCCATGCTGGGTCCGGTGCCCAAAACCCGCCGCTCCGAAAGAGGTTTTCGGACGGTATCTAGGCCAATCCCTGCTGTTGCACAATAGATATGATGTGGTGAGGCACTTTACCAGGGAAGTGGGCTTGATCGGGCAAATCGAAAGCTCAAAAGCGGCTAGGGTACCGTAGGTGACAAAACCTCAGATAGTATTGACCCAAGAATTTTCTTGCTCTTCAAGGCCTGCCTTCAACCACTTATGTAAGGCATGGGATTTGTGTCGGCCCGATCAGACGGCGACCTTCGTTCGCTGCGGGCCGCGCGCGGTGTTGGGCTTGGCTGCCGGAAATGTGATTTGTACCGTGGTGCCTTGCCCGGCAACGCTTTCCAGGGTTACTCGGCCACCTTGGAGCTTGGCGAGCTCGCGCGCTAGGGGCAGGCCTAAGCCACCCCGCGCGTAATCTTTCGACCTGGCGTTTTTGCCCTTCTCGAACGGCAACATGATTCGATCGATATCTTCATCGGGTATCCCTATGCCGGTATCTCTGACGGTGATTTCCACGTCGGTACCTTTGCGTTGGGCGTCGATTGTGATGGTGCCGCCGGGCTCGGTAAATTCGATGGCGTTGGCCAGGATTTCTCGTATGACCACTTGTGTCGGCGCGGTATCGAGCCGAAGCTGGGGCAAGTCTGGGGCGACCGTTAAGTCCAGCGCGATTTGTTTGTCCTTGGCTGATCGTTTCATGGCCGACAGGCACGATTCAAGTATGGGACCGATATCTTCAATGGTCAGGTTCAAGTCGTAGCTGCCCATTTGCACCTTCGAAATATCAAGAATGCGCATCACCAGACTCAATAGGTGATGACCGCTAAGGTGAATGAGCTCGGCATATTCCCGATAGCGGTCATCCCCCACGGGGCCGAACAATTGCCTGCTGATCATCTCCGCGAAGCCGATGATGGAATGGAGCGGTGTGCGTATCTCCGTGCTCATACTACGCATGAAGGTACTCAGCACCGCATCGGCTTGTTGTGCCTGGGCCGCCGCTTCGTCAAGTTTCTCGTTGAGGCCGACCAAGGAATGAGCTTGTTCCTTCATCTTGCTGCGCGTTTTCGTCAGGCTCGATTGAGTCCGCTGGATGGCATGACCCCGGTGAATGATTTCGCGTTCCTTCTCCTGGAGCGTCGTTACGTCCGTTAGAACGGTCGCTATCCCGCCGTCTCTGGTCCGGTGCTCCTTCATCATAAAGTCGCGGCCGTCGCGGAAAGTGACCACATCTTGCCCAAATGCCTGACGGTGCTTATTGATCCGGTCGTTGCGCCATTGTTCGGCACCCAGGGGCATGTCGAACAGTTTAGCCTCGGTAATACGGTCTATGACATCGGCGAAAGAATCACCGACTTTGATTTCGGCCTCCTCTGTGGAGAAGACATTGACGAAGTGATTGTTGAATGCCGCCAGCCGATCGTTTTGATCCCAGAAAGCCGTAGCCACATCGACGATGGATAGGGCATCTTCAAGACGAATCTCATTCTTGCGAAGGTCGCTGATATCGACCCAAAGCCTGATTAGGCTTTCGGATTCCACCCGTTCCTTGACTTGAAACCATCGACCATCATTGAATCGCAGATCCAGTGGGCGATAATCCTGCTGCTGTATGCGCCGGTCTCGCTCGTCAAGCCAGTCGTCCAGGGTGCGTAGTGTATCGTCGCCCGGCTTGGCCTTTCCTTTGAGCCGTCTGATGAGCGATGGGAAGGTAACCGGTGTATTATCGTCTTGCTCTATGGATTGCCCAAGCGATTCGAACATGAGGCGAAAATGTTCGTTGCTGTAAATAAGGCGATCCTTCTCGTCAAATAGGGTAACGCCGACGCGGAGGGTGTCCAGGCAGGCCAGAATGCTGTCCCGGCTGACCGCAGAAAGGTCGTTGGTGAAATCCATCGATGGCATCGCGCGCTTCGAAGCTCCAAAACATGCAAGCCCGTAATCTAGCGACGGAGTGTTATTTTTTCGTTGCGTTCTACGGTCTCTTTGTCGGAACGGACACTTCGTGCCCGCTGCCGCAGGCAAATTTAGAGTCTGTTAATACTCCCCCGCCAGTCTCGTTAACCAGCGATTCACCTTTGCCCCATGTGATCTGAATGGACCTGTCTGAGTCAGCCCCGTCTATTGTACATCCCTCCGTTCGAGCTTTTCCCGGCATCGCCGCGCGGCATCGCAGCTTTATTGGTGTCCACCTGCTCAGCGGGGCCGTGCTGGCGGCCGCGGCCGGCATCTATTTGAGCCTGACCGGCTTGCCCGATACCTTCGAAGCCATCGTGATGGTTTGGTTGCTGTCGCCGATCCTATTTGCGGTCCTGTTGCGCATCACGGCCAATTTGCCTTTTGTGCGGTCTCTTTGGCTGACCAATCTCACGGTCCTGATCACGTTTCTCGTCCTCTACACGGGTGGCCTCAGCTCTTTTCTGATCCCCTGGTATTTGGTCATACCGGCGGAAGCGGCCTTGAGCGGGGACCGGCGCACGGTTATCGGCGCGGCCGGCTTCAGTCTCGGCGCGCTGCTTTTGGTGGTTGTTTTGAGTGGACAAGAATGGCTTCCGATTTCCCGGATTTCCGCCGATATGATGCCGATGCTGCTGGCCGCCGGCGTCATGAGTGCCGTGATCTACGGCAGCGCCGTTGCCTTGGGCGTGCAGCGCGCCCACAATTTATCGGAACGCGCCGCCCGCGACGGCGAAGCCCGCTATCGATTTCTTGCCGAAAATGCCATGGACGTCATCACGCGGCATGATTCAGAGGGCAGAATTATCTTTGCCTCGCCGGCCTGCCGGCTCGTCCTTGGCCTTCAGCCGAAAGACTTGGAAGGCCAACAATTTAGCGCCTTAGTGCATCCCGCCGATAAGGATCTATTGAGCGACGCCTTCGACCGGGCCCGATATTTCGGCAGTGATGTTTCGGTGGAGTACCGATTTAGAACAGGTGATGAGGATTATGTTTGGGTCGAAACGCGATGCCGGCCGGTGGTATGTTTCGAGGCCACACAATTATTGCCGACGCCGCGCGGACTGCCGGCGCCTCAATGTTTTGAGATTATTTGCGTTACCAGAGACATCAGTGAGCGGAAGAATTACGAAACCCAATTAGTGGAAGCGCGCGAGGATGCCGAAGCCGCCAATCACGCAAAGTCTCGCTTTCTGGCCAATATGAGCCATGAACTAAGAACGCCGCTCAATGCGGTGATCGGTTTTTCCGAGATGATTCGGGCTCAGACCTTCGGGCCCGTGGGTTCTCCGAAATACCGCGAATACGCCGAACTGATTCATGATAGCGGTCGTCATTTGCTAAATCTCATAAACGATGTCCTTGACATATCGAAAGTCGAAGCCGGGAAGTTCGATCTTTCTCGGGAATTGTTGGATATCGTTGCCGTCGTTGAGGACAGTTTGAAGTTTGTTGCCGTGACAGCCAAACAAGCAGGCATAACCATTGAGACCTCACTGCCGCGTGATTTGCCCAAGCTTTACGCAGACGGCCGCGCCATTCGACAGATCCTTCTCAACTTGCTGTCTAACGCGATCAAATTCACACCGGAACAGGGTGCGGTGGGCATAGACGTGCAGCAGGTGGGAGACGATCTTTGGATTCTGGTGTGCGATACGGGTGTGGGGATTGCCGAACACGATCTTGAGCGACTCGGCAAGCCATACCAACAGGCCGATGACGAATTCATCAAGAGCAAGACCGGCACCGGTCTTGGCCTGGCTCTGGCACGCGCCTTGACCGAATTACATGGCGGTTCGATGATCATCGAAAGTGAATTGGGTGAGGGCACCCAGGTCAGCGTGCGATTGCCGTTGCGGGTGGCCATTGAACAACCCCAAGACAATAGCGCGGTGGTCGATGAGGAAATCGATACGGAACAATACGGGGAACCGCTCTCGGATTTGAGAGGAGCCGCTTAAATCACAAAACAAGCTGCGCCACGGCACCAAGACGGGTGGCGCCGTCACCCGTCACCCGGTGGCTGCGAGCGGAGACATCATCGGAGCAGACAATAATCTTCTTAAATTGTAGATGGCGGCGGTGGACAGCAAGACACCGGCGGCAAAAAGGCCGATGCCGAGTTCAAGCTGCGAGGAGGACAATATCTTTCCGTTGATAATGACGACGATGAGCGCCAGCGCGAACACGTCAAGCATTGACCATTTCGACGCACCACTTAAAGCAGCCAAGATTTTTCTCGTCATGAGGGGTGCTGTTTTGATGGTCGATAGTGCCAAAAGGCCCAACACAATCTTCAGCAGCGGAAATATGACGGTAAAAGTAAAGATGAAACCGGCAAGCCAAACTTGACCCTCGTCATACATGGTCATGATGCCGCCGATCAAAGAGTATTCCCGGTTAAAGAAGTAAAAGCTGCTGATTGAAAGGGCCGGCAGGTAAAGGCCGGTGACGATCAATATCAAGGATACGATCAAGGTCAGGCGGAGCAAAATGCCGACCGATGTGGAGGGGTGCCGGGCCGCCCTACTCACCGGAATCATACCAATCTCTCCTTTAGGGTCTTTCCGGACGGAAAACCGGTGGCCACTCCGGCCTTTGCCGGGACATGCTTTTCCTGGAAACACTTTAGTCCCATCAGGGGGCATTCTAGCGCGTTTTCAGGAAAACCGGGTCCACTTTTTCTAAAAACGCTAGAGCGCATTCACAAAAAGTATACGCGGTTTTTGGGTTCGAATGCGC
>SMXP01000113.1 GCA_004356335.1 Alphaproteobacteria bacterium
GCCGTCAACATCATTATAGTGCTCTTTACTTTCGGTTTTGGACTGCCTTTTGCGCAAATGAGAAAATTTCGGTTTCTGTTTCGCCGTCTTAGTGCGGAAGGGAGCATTGATTTAGAGTCAATCGGTCAAGGGGATGCCCCTTATCCCCTATTTGGCGAAGGTCTAGCGGAGTTTTTTGAGATCGGTGCGATTTAGCACCCTGGTAGAGTAATAGTATGCAGTTCCCGGCAATTTATTTTGATGGCAGAAGTGCCAAGCGTCACGACGTTCTTGTCGATATAACGGATCGAATTGTTCGGATCTTCGATCTGTCGGGCACCAGATTAGATACTTGGCCGCTGAAGAAGATCGCACGGACACATCCAATCATACGATCCGGTCCGCTGCGGCTGCGAAATCGTCGAAATCCGACAGCAAGATTGGTAATCGCGGATGAGGCGGCGATCGAAAGGTTTTTCGAGCTGCTGCCACACCTTCGTAAGACGTTCTACACCACAAGGCGCTTTGCAAATACGGCATTAACGCTGGCGGTGATTACCAGCTTGGTTGTAACGGCGTCTTATCTTGCAATACCGCGTTTAGCCAAGCCCATTGCCGAAGCCATCCCCTACGAACTCGAAGAGCGCATCGGTCGTACGACCATGAGGTCTCTGGCGGCAGATTGGCCAGTCTGCGAGGGCGAGGGCATTCATGCCATTGAACGACTCGTTCGCCGCCTTCAATCGGGTAGGGTGCAGGATTTCGGCATTTCAATCTTCGTCGTCGATTCTCCTTCGAGCAATGCCTTCGCCTTACCCGGCGGCATGGTGATCGTCACCGATTCCTTAATCGAATTTATGAAGGATGGCGACGAGCTGGCCGGCGTCTTGGCCCACGAGATAGGTCACGTGAATTTGCATCATCCGCTTGAGGGCATGCTGAGTCAGTTAGGAGTTATGTTGTTCCTCAATATGGTTTCGGGCAGCGGATCGGGCGACTTGGTGGAAATCGGCGGTATGATTGCCGCAACCTCTTATAGCCGAGATTACGAACGTCAAGCTGACGAGGAGGGCTTTGCGATCCTTATTGATGTGCAAATAGATGCGACAGCCTACGGACGTTTGTTGGAACGATTTAGCGAAATCGAAGCCAGGCTAGCGGATCAGGACATCCTAGCTATTGCAGAATTATTCCGAACCCATCCTTATTCATTAGAGCGTGCGGAAATTGCCATGACACTGGGTAGGCTTGATACAATACCCGCCATGACCGAGGCTGATTGGGCGCTTGTCTCCGCGTTGTGTGCCAAAGAAGAAAACGGGGCAGGCGACTCAAGTGAAGATGTCAATGGGCGCGTCGACCGCGAAAGACAAAGCGGTAGGGACGATTCTTAATTTTAGTGTACGGCGGTTGCGCCAATTTTGGGATCGGTTATTGGGGCGATGCATCGCCACTCAGCGAACCTAAAGCCCGCCTGGCGCCATTCTGCTCGGACCAAATTGCCAAGCGGCGGCTCACGTCAGATCGGATATTCATATAGAAAAGATTATAGTCGGCGAGCCTATAGTGGCTGCCGGGCCAGTTTAATCGGCGAAACCGGCTATCGGCGGGCTTATCCACATAGAGAACGCCGTCTCTACATTGAGCGCCGGTGATTTCCCGCACCGGAGAACTTAATGAACCTGTGTTGGTCACGACAACACCACCGCTGTTGAGCGGGTTTGGTGCCGGTAGTTCATCGGATGACCACGTTAATGGGTTGACGCAGGCAAGCTGGCGCCCTTGGGTCGATACAAGACGTCCCAAAATATTCCATACCAAAGTCCGGTCTTTTGCTTCGCCGGGATCGCGACCGTATTGAATTTCATTCCAACTAACGATACAGGACACGGATTGCGGGGTGTCACAAATCGAAAGTGTGTTCAAGGAAAGATCAAACAGATCGATAGGAAAGGGAAATCCAATTAAATAGGCCCCGACGAGGCGTGACTGGGCATCTTTGCCAACCACATGTTCCTGCAAAAGTCTGATCCCGTGCAAGGCGCCCTGACCGTACCCTACGATAACAAAGGGACGGTCGTTATTAAATTGGCGCAAGTAATAGCGAAACGCTCGGGAAACGTCTTTGTATGCGGTTTGCCGCGCCATGCGGCCATCTTGGTTGCGGGTAAAGGAAGCATAAAGCGTCGCCTGACGATAGCGCGGCGCGTAAATCAGACTCACTTCGTTAAAGGCACTAACCTGAATGGCCAAAGCCGTCTCGTCCAACAATAACTGAGCTTCCCTATCGTCAATGGGGCCATTCCAATGTGTTGAATCGTAATAAGTGGTCGGGTGAATATAAAACGTATCGATAGGGCGATCGCCATCGGCTGCTGAAACGCCTTGGGGTCGCAGCTCGGCTTGGCCCGGCCGTTCGGGTAAGGCTGCCCATGCTTCCGGTTTGGTATAATCCGGTACGGCAGGCGGCGCGTAGGTCTGATAGGGAGTGCGTGGATTTAGGCTATAATAAACTAGATTTTCCCGAAACCCATAGAGTATTCCGCTGAGCAACACCAGCAATAGGGCGAGACCGCCCAAGAGCAATTTGACTGGATACGACCGAAGTTTCATCTGTTCCTATGGCGTTAACTTTGCGACGGGCAATTCTGCTAGAGCACGTTCACTTTATTTGGAATCGCTAACGTGCCCTAAGTCTTTGTTTTGTCGCGCATTCGAACGGAAAACCGGGTCCACTTTTCCTGAATGCGCTCTAACCTGCGCGCAAAAATCGTACGGCTTCGTCGCGCTGAAACAAGTACAGAAGCGTCCGTAAGGCGCGACCCCGATCGGATTCCAATTGCGGGTCATGATCGGCGACCAAGGTTGCATCTTTCTTGGCCACATCCAACAGCGCTCCATGTATCTCAAGATCAGCGAGCCTGAATACCGGCAAACCGCTCTGCTTTGTACCCAAGAGTTCCCCGGCTCCGCGCAATCGTAAGTCTTCTTCCGCGATGAGGAAACCATCTTCTGTTTCCCTCAAAACGGTCAACCGCTTACGGGCCGTTTCACCAAGTGGAGGTTTGTAGACAAGTAGGCACGTCGCCGCATCCGCGCCTCGGCCGACACGGCCGCGCAATTGGTGAAGTTGGGCAAGACCAAATCGCTCCGCCTGTTCGATTACCATGATGTTGGCTCGAGGTATGTCCACCCCCACTTCGATGACCGTGGTGGCAACCAGGACGCTGATTTGTCCCGACTGAAAGTCGGCAAACACCGAGTCCTTTTCGGCGGCCTTCATCCGGCCATGTAATAAGCCAACCTGGTCCCCAAGAACCTGTTTGAGACTTTCGTGTCGTTGCTCCGCTGCCACGGCGTCCAGCGCCTCGGACTCCTCAACCAAAGGGCAGACCCAATAGACCAGATGGCCCCTTGAAACCGCTCTTTTGATCGCGTCGATAACTTCATCCAGACGATCAAGTGGAACAACTCGGGTGTCAATGGGTTTGCGTCCGGGGGGTTTTTCATAGAGTCGAGAGATGTCCATATCACCATAGGCTGTGAGCGTGAGCGTTCGCGGAATGGGTGTTGCGGTCATGACAAGAAGATCCGTTGCCGCACCTTTGGCGCCTAAAGTCATACGCTGATGCACGCCGAAGCGGTGTTGCTCATCAATCACGGCCATCGCCAAATCCCGAAACGTCACGCCCTCCTGAAACAAAGCGTGCGTGCCGATAAGAATGTCGATTTCACCCTGTGCCAGTTCATCCAATGTCCGTTGACGGGACGTGCCCTTGTCGCGGCCCAATAATGTGGCGACTTTCACCCCCGCCTTGTCGGCAAGCGGCGCCAGAACCGCCATGTGTTGCTGGGCCAAAATCTCGGTGGGCACCATCAATGCCGCCTGGCCGCCGCTTTCCACTGCGGTCAGCATGGCCAGGAAGGCAACAATTGTTTTTCCGGATCCCACATCACCTTGAAGAAGACGCATCATGCGCTCGTCGGATGCCATATCCGCTTGAATTTCCTGAAGCGTATCGCTCTGCGCGCCGGTCAAGTCATAGGGCAATGCCGCCAAGACCGTACGCACCAGATCACCGGTACCTTTGAGCGGTCTGCCTCCCTGCTTTTTCAAGTGCCGCCGTATCAGCAAGAGCGCCAGCTGATTGGCCAGGAGCTCATCATAGGCAAGCCGGGACCGCACGGCATGTAACGGATCGAGAGAGTCCTCGGAGGTTGGCCCATGGGCCGCCTGTATGGCGCTTTTCCAGTCGATCCAATGTTTCGTTTCCAGCAGTTGAGGATCGAGCCATTCGGGCAGAGACGGCATGCGTTCGACGGCCGCCCTGATGGCTTGTCCCAAGGTCTTTGGTGACAGCCCCGCGGTCAGCGGATAGACCGGTTCCAGCAAGGGCAATGTGTCCAATTCTTTCGCTGTGACAATGTAGTCCGGATGGGTGATTTGAAGTTCATCGTTAAAGGTTTCCACACGCCCACTTACAATTCGGGTCTCTCCCTCCGGTAAGATCCGTTTGAGATAGTCCGGCCGGGAGTGGAAAAAGACCAATGTCAGGACTCCCGTATCATCCGAGCACTGCACCTTGTAAGGCAGCCGCTTGTTCGGCGCCGGCACATGACGGTCGATGAGGAGTTCGATTGTAGCGATCTCCCCGTCCTTGGCTTCCGACACCGTGGGCTGATATCGCCGGTCAACCAACCCCGTCGGCAGATGCCAAAGCAGATCGACCGCATGGGGACCGGCGATCCGTTCAATAAGCAAAGCGAGCCGCGGTCCAATTCCTGGCAGCGACCTAACCGGACCGAACAATGGATAGAGAATTTCGGGACGCATCTAAGATATACTGTGCAAGTGCATGATCTGACTTATATATCTATCTAATCCGATATTATAAAAAAGCACAGGGCGGGCAATGGATGATTGGCGCAAAAAACTCAAATTTCGCTCATGGCATCGCGGCATGAAAGAGGCCGATATCATTCTTGGGCGTTTTGCCGATGTCTATTTGCCCCAGTTGACGAAACAGGAATTGTACCAGTTTGACGCTCTTTTGGCCTGCACGGACCACGTGCTGTTGGATTGGATCAATGGCAGGGTAAAGGTGCCTGAAGAATACGATAATAATATCATGAAGCTACTTAAGAACTTTGATTTTAGGGTTCAAGATTCATAAAGTTCGGCGGCCTGTGAGCGCCTGAGCGCCATACCCAGGAATCAGAGCGGCGGGGATCCTTTTCCAATTACTTGATAAAGCTCGGCACACGTGAATCATATCGTTCCAGCAACCGACCAAAAGCGGCTCATCGAAGCGCCCGGATCGCTCACCATTGGTGCCGCGCCTGAGGGTGCCGATGCCTTGATCCTGGCGGATCTCGTGCGATTACGCCGGGCGAGGGATCTCGGGATTGTGCATGTCTACGTGGCACGCGACGATGCACGGGCGGCGGCTATGGCCGCAACGCTCAGCTTCTTTGCACCGGATTTGGAACTCATCGATTTTCCCGCATGGGATTGCTTGCCTTATGACCGGGTATCACCAAAAGTCGACATCGTGAGTCGGCGTATGGCGGCCCTCGGTTCGCTCCTGGCGCCCCCATCGAACACCTCGATCATTGTGATTACCACGGCCAATGCCGTCTTGCAGCGTGTGCCGCCGCGCGATGCCATAGCAAAAGCGTCTTTGCATTTGACGACGGGCAACGTACTCGATTTTGAAACTCTCACCGGCTATCTCACCTTAAACGGATACCTCCGTGCGGGAACCGTGCGCGAAGCCGGTGAATATGCGGTTCGCGGGGGCATTATGGATATATTCCCGCCCGGTTTGCAGCACCCTATTCGTCTCGATATGTTCGGTGACACCCTTGAATCCATTCGCGAATTCGATGCCGAGAGCCAAAGAACAATCGGCCAGAAAAGCCATATAACATTGCTGAGTGTAAGCGAGGTGCCGCTCGATAAACCGGCAATTCAGCGTTTTCGTAGCGCCTATGTGGCGGAATTCGGTGCTGTAGTGGACCAGGACCTGCTCTATCAAGCGGTTAGCGAAGGCCGAAGACATCCCGGCATGGAGCATTGGTTGCCGCTTTTCCATGACCACATGGCGACGATTTTTGATTACTTGCCACCCACCACACTGATTGCCCTCGATCATTTGGCTGAAGATGCCAGAGACAAGCGGCTTTCGGCGATCGACGACTATTACCAAGTGCGCATGGCGGGATTGCGGACGGCAAGCCAGGCTGATTCCCTGGCCAGGCCGCCCTACAAAGCGCTGGCTCCTCATCTTTTGTATTTGTCGGAACAAGAATGGGCGGACCGCATGGCAACGTTGCCGACGCGTATATTCAGCCCTTTTGCCGTTCCTCAGAGCGAACATACCATTGACGGTCAAGCGAAGCGGGGAAGGGAATTTACGGCGGAGCGGGGGGCCAAAGAGATCAACGCCTTTGATGCCGTTGCGGGACATATTGCGGCCCTACAACGGGCCAATAAGCGGGTTTATGTCGCCGGCTGGACGCCGGGTTCGGCCGAACGGCTTACCAAATTACTTTCAGATCATGGCATCAAGTCTCTCAGAACATTGGATAATTGGCCCGATGCCCTCGCTTTGCCACGAGGGGCCACGGGGATGATCGTGGTGGGGATCGAGCATGGCTTCGAAACCCCGGATATCGCCATCATAAGCGAGCAAGATATCTTGGGAGATCGGCTGGTTCGTCCGCGCACAAGACGCACCAAGGCAGCGGATTTCATTTCCTCTACGGCAAGCCTGAGCCAAGGCGATTTGGTGGTTCACATCGATCACGGCATTGGTCGTTATGACGGTCTCAAGACCATTAGTGTCTCGGATGCACCCCACGATTGTCTTCTGATCATCTATCACGGGGGCGACAAACTTTATTTACCCGTAGAAAATATCGAACTGTTAAGCCGGTACGGATCGAACGATGCCCATATTCAGTTAGATAAGTTGGGCGGCTCTGGGTGGCAGGCGCGCAAATCGAAGATGAAGTCGCGCATTCGCGACATGGCCGATGAACTCATCAAGGTGGCCGCATCACGAGAATTACGCCGTGCAGATATTTTTGAACCCGACGCCGGCCTCTATAACGAGTTTTGTGCTCGTTTTCCCTATGAAGAAACGGAAGATCAAGACGCCGCCATCCAAGATGTGTTGGACGACATAAGCAAGGGGCGCCCAGCGGACCGTCTTATTTGTGGCGATGTCGGCTTTGGCAAGACCGAGATCGCCTTGCGCAGCGCCTTCGTCGTGGCCATGGCAGGCGGTCAAGTGGCGATCGTCACCCCGACAACCTTACTTTGTCGTCAACATTACCAAACGTTTCGAGATCGTTTTGCCGATTGGCCGATAGAAATACGGCAACTCTCCCGAATGGTGTCGCCAAAGCAAGCCAACGAAACCAAACAAGGGTTGGCGAACGGTAATATCGACATTGTCATCGGCACGCATTCGCTGCTCGCAAAATCTATTGTGTTTAAGAATCTCAATCTGCTGATTATCGATGAGGAACAGCATTTTGGCGTGTCCCACAAGGAGCGTCTGAAGCAATTACGCGGCGGCGTTCACGTCGTAACGTTGACCGCGACACCGATTCCTCGAACGCTTCAGCTGGCCCTCAGTGGCGTGCGTGAAATGTCACTGATCGCCACACCGCCGCTCGACAGGTTGGCGGTGCGAACCTATGTGACTCCGTTTGACGGTATGATTATTCGCGAGGCCCTGATGCGCGAGCATTATCGGGGCGGTCAAAGCTTTTTCGTCTGTCCACGCATATCCGAGATTCCCGAGGCCGCTGCATTTCTGCGCGAAAATGTGCCTGAAGTGAAATTCGCCACGGCACACGGTCAAATGCCGCCCGGTCAATTGGACGACGTGATGAACGCTTTTTACGACGGACAATACGACGTGTTGCTCAGTACGACGATTATTGAGTCCGGCCTTGATATACCGAGCGCCAATACGTTGGTCGTCCTGCGGGCCGATATGTTCGGCCTCGCGCAGCTCTATCAATTGCGGGGCCGCATCGGCCGGTCGAAGTTACGCGCTTATGCCTACTTTACGATCCCCGTCGGCGGGAAACTGACTGAAAATGCCGAAAAGCGTCTCCAAGTCCTTCAGTCCCTTGATAGCTTGGGGGCCGGGTTCAATCTGGCCAGTTACGATTTGGACATTCGGGGGGCCGGGAACTTGCTCGGCGAAGAGCAATCGGGCCGGATCAAAGAAGTCGGCGTTGAACTTTATCAATCCATGCTGGAGGACGCCGTCGCGTCGTTGCGCGACGAAGGATCTAGCGGCGAGGAAGTGGATCAATGGTCGCCTCAAATCAACATCGGTACGTCGGTGCTGATTCCCGAAAGCTACGTGCCGGATTTGGATGTGCGATTGGATCTTTATCGTCGCTTGTCCAATGTCGAACGACGGCAAGACATTGATGGGTTCGCGGCCGAGTTGATCGACAGATTTGGACCCTTGCCTGAAGAAGTGGAGCATCTTCTGGAAATCGTCGGCATAAAGGTCTTGTGTCGCTCAGCAGGTGTCGACAAGGTCGATGCCGGTCCCAAGGGTGTCACACTGTCTTTCCGAAAGGATCAGTTCGCCAATCCGGCGGGTCTTGTCGAGTACATTACTCAGAGCCGAGCGATCAAATTACGACCGGACCATAAACTTGTGGTTAAGAGCCATTGGCCGACGCCGGAAGCCAGGCTTCGGGGTGTCAAGACTCTGTTGGAGGTCCTCGCGCAAATTGCCGAGGAAGCGAGTGCGGCAGCGTAGCCCGGGCTGTTGCATAAAACCTGGACGCAAAAACGGGTGAAGGCCAGTATCTAACGCAAAAACAGCCTGTCGCCGCTGTCAATCTACGCGCTTTGGCTCAAACGGCGCAAATGATCCCTATCGATGATGACAACCCGGTCGGAGGCCGGAAGGGAAATGACACCCTTGACTTTAAGTTTGGACAGAGCGCGGCTTACGGTCTCAACCTTCAGTCCCAAATAATCCGCCATGTCGGCCCGCGACATGGTTAGCAACACCGTCATCGGGTCCGAAGCCATTTTAGATTGCCGTTCGTGGAGTTGATTAATGAAAGCGGCAAGGCGCTGCTCGGCGGTTAACTGCCCCAAGGAATAGGCCAAATCGATCGATCGTGCGAGCACCTTGGAAGATATCAAACGGAATTGGCGATCCAAGTTAGGGAAAAGTATCAGGAGATCTTCAAATTTGGCGCGCTCCCATCGGCACAAAATAGCCGTCGTACATGCTTCAGCCGAAAATCCGTAATGGTCTTCCGGTGTAATGCCCAACAAGTTGCCGGTAAAAAGAAAATTCACCACTTGCCGCTGTCCCGACGGGCCCGTGCGAAACACGGTAATGGTGCCGGTGATAACGTTGAATATGTGTTGGGCGGGCTGATCGTCTAAGAATAGAGTTTCGCCTTTACGAAGCTCGATAAGTGTCGACGCCTGGAAAAGAGCGGGCAGGTTTTTATCCGACAGCGCGCCACATAAATCGCTGGTGCGCGCCGGGCATTTAATGCAAGGAAGACCTTCCACATTAATGCCAAACGGGAACTGGCCGGCCGTTTCGGCGGCGGAATCCTCTGTAGCTGTTGGCGGTCGGGTTTTCATCATTCAATGGGTGATATAGTGATCCGGTTGTGTATATGACACACATAGAGTGTTTCCAGGAAAAGTGGACCCGGTTTTCCGTCCGGAAACACGATAAAACAACAACTTAGGGTCAGGTTTTGATGCCATCAAAACCGGAAAGACCCTAGGTGCGTTTCTATCGCGGCTTGCCTTGGATCTCAAGGCGACCGGCGCTCCGTTAGCCGCTCGTTGGGCCCGCTACGGATGCAGGATAGAGACCAAACAGGTTGTTGACTTAGCAAGCATTATTCTAAGGAAATCCGAGTAAAATAGATGAGTGCATTACCTGGTACGACCGGACGCCGCCGAATTTATCTCCTTCGCCACGGCCATGTGGATTATTTTGGCGCCGCCGCCCGAGACTTGGAGAACATCAATGACGTGCCGTTAACCGAGCTGGGGCAAGAACAAGCCGCAGCTGCGGGGCAGGCACTTGCCCACATCAACTTTGATCGGGCGCTTTGCTCGGGTCTTCCACGAACCGAACAAACGGCGCAATTGATTTTACGGCAACAGCAAAACACACCGCCTAAGTTAGAAGCACGTCATAATCTTGCTGAGATCGGTACAGGACGGCTGATCGCCCTCAAAAGTCGCGAACAACTGGCCGCGCTAATCACCTTCCATTTTGACAATGCGGCAAGTCCTGGCGCGCGCCTTATGGAGAATGGAGAACTTTTCGTACAGGCTTATGAACGGGCAATCGGCGAAATCGAAACACTGCTCGATGAACCGGACTGGCATACCATGTTCATTGTTGCCCATGAGGGCATTAATCGACTCATTCTGGGCTGGGCGACAGGTAACGGCCTCAACGCTGTTCAGGCCTTCGAACAAGATTTAGCCTGCATCAATATTTTGGACTTCGATCTTGTGCCACGGGCCGATCATGGGCCGGGAATTGATATCGCGCGAAAGATCATCAAGGCGGTCAATCTAACGCCTTATAATCTGACAAAGCATGGTATGAATCTCACCAGTTTTGAGGCGCTCTTTGCCGATTAGAGCGCATTCAGGAAAAGTGGGGACCGATTTTCCGTCCGAATGCGCGACAAAACAAAGACCTAGAGCACGTTAGTGATTCCATCTTTTGTCAACGTGGTCTAGAGCGCGATTGAAGCCGAATTGTCGGATCAATTATTTGCCGGGTTGGGATCGATCCACCACGTTTCAAGCTTGACCCCGGTCAATGCCTGTTGCGCCGGACGACGCAGATAGGACCGGTAGGCCAGCCAATCTCTTGGCGGATAATAGAACGGTATAACGTAACTTCCGGACAACAGAACACGATCGAGAGCACGTGCCGCAGCGATCAA
The DNA here is from genome assembly GCA_004356335.1 of Alphaproteobacteria bacterium. Classification (GTDB taxonomy): domain Bacteria; phylum Pseudomonadota; class Alphaproteobacteria; order SMXP01; family SMXP01; genus SMXP01. The sequence goes on from SMXP01000113.1 coordinate 10,966, forward strand.
TTCCTGGCGGGAACGGGCGTCGGTCAACCGAATGATTAGGCCATCCACCGCGGCGCTTTTAATGCCCGCCAGATTGAAAGTGCCCTCGATATCAGCTTCGGCGGATCCGTACCGAAAGGCTTGTTCGTTTCCTGGGGATAGGGTGCCGGCCCAGGCAAAGGGCACCATATGGAAATCATATGTTTGCCGCCGTTGCTGGAATTGGGCGCTGTCGACAACCCGCACATTTGCGGTAATTCCAAGATCCTCCAGGGAACGGGCGTAATGCAGAGCAATACGTTCTTCACGGGGCTCCATAATCATGATTTCAAAGGCAAACGGCAATTTTGTCTTGGCATTCACCAATCGCCCATGGTCGATCCGCCAGCCGGCTTCCTCGAGCAACCCTAAGGCCGTAAACGTATTGCGCCGGTTATTGGCGAGACTTCCGCCGATTGGAGCCGTCCAGCCGCGTTCGAAAATATCACTCGTTACGGCGTTCTCAGAGGATGCCAAATAATCACGTTCCAGATCGTTTGCCGGGCGCCCATGGGAACTCAGTTCCGAGTTGTCGAAGAAACTTTGCAGGCGCTTAAAAGCACCGAAGAATAAATATTCATTCATCCATTCAAAATCGAACAGCAGCGTAAGCGCTTGGCGCACTTTGATGTCCGCGAAGATTTCGCGCCTGGTATTAAACACAAAGCCGTACATAGCCGCTGGACGACCATGGGCTATCTCGGTTTTCACCACATCGCCGGTCTTCACGGCATTGAAATCATAGCCCGTCATCCAGGTTTTGGCGCTGCGTTCGGCCCTAAACGTGATTTCACCCCTTTTGAACGCCTCAAAGAGGCTGGTTGAATCCCGGAAATATTCATATTGAATCAGATCGAAATTATAATGGCCACGTGTCACCGCCAAATCGGCTGCCCAATAATCAGGATCCCTCTTGAATGTGATGCGGCGACCGGCATCAACGGATGCGACCATGTAGGGACCGCTGCCCAATGGGGCTTCCAAACTTGTCTTTGTGATGTCATGGGTCGAGTAATACGCCTTCGACAGGATCGGCATGAGCCCCATAATCAGAGGCAGTTCACGATTGCCGGTGTCGTCAAAAGTAAAACGGATGGTGCGCTCATCTATCGTTTTAGCTTCGGAAACAAAACCATAATAGCGCCGCATATTGGGACGCCCTTTATCTCTTAGGGTCTGCCAAGAAAATAAAACATCCTGTGCGGTAAGCGGAGACCCGTCCGAGAATCGAACGCCTTCTCTTAGTCTGAACTCGACCCAACTACGATCTTCCGGCGTCTCGATTGTTTCAGCGATGCGGCCGTAGAGACTGAAAGGCTCATCCTGACCCCGGGTCATGAGGCTTTCGAATGTGTGATGCTGCACGACAAAACGCGTCACATCGAGAGTGATGCTCGGCGTGGTACCGCGAATGATAAACGGGTTGAGGCTATCGAAGCTGCCGATATCGCCGACGACAAACTTGCCGCCCTTGGGTGCGTTTGGATTCACGTAAGGAAAATTTTCGATATCTTGCCGGTAAAGCGGCTCGCCGTGCATGGCGATGGCGTGCCGCGGCCCGGTGCCCGGTGACACCCGGCCCGGTGGCTCAGCGGCAAATGTCGTGCCGATCAGCAGCAAAAGGAGACCCGGCAGTGCCGGAATGTTCAGGCAACCAAATAACTTCACGATTTGTTGTACTTCGCGTCTTAGGCGAAGGATCCTTCGTTTTGTGGCGACTCACCTGTCTAGAGCACGTTGACAAAAGATGGCATCCCTAACGTGCTCTAAGTCTTTGTTTTATCGCGCATTCGGACGGAAAACCGGTATCCACTTTTCCTGAATGCGC
>SMXP01000114.1 GCA_004356335.1 Alphaproteobacteria bacterium
CAACACAATTTCCGTCAGCAATATGGCGCGCTTTTGTCGATATGTTGCATCAACGTGGTACGCCAAATCCTGAAACTAAGGTCGTAATTTCGGGAATACCGCTTAGAACGTGAAATAGGTTTAGTTGAGAGATCGGGATTGCCCGGTGATTGCCAGACGTCATATCTCATCCGGCATGATTTATAAGTGATTGATTTTATTGACGGCCCCGTAGCTCAGGGGATAGAGCGGCAGATTCCTAATCTGTAGGTCGGAGGTTCGAATCCTCCCGGGGTCGCCACTGCCGACAGCGTAAGCATAAAACTCACGGTTTAACTTCATGCGCATATTGCTTATGGCGACACCGGTGGCGCCCCTGGGAGCGGGCAAAACCGGTGGCGTGACACTGCACATCAAGAACGCCGCCGCAGCCCTGGCGAGCCGAGGCCATCATGTGACGGTTATGGCGCCGGACGGCTCGGTACTGCCCGGTGTCGATCTGGTCACATTGCCCGGCACCTGCCAGCCGTCGCTGGCGTCGGAAGCGGGCGAAGAATTTTATCCGATCCCGGAGAACAGCGTGCTGGGCGCCATGTGGCACGCCGCTTTGGCGCGTCAATCGGACCATGACGCCATCATCAATATTGCCCATGATTGGTTGCCTTATTATTTGACCGATTTTTTCCAAACACCGGTCTTGCACATGGTGAACATGACCGATGTCAACGCGCCGACCACGGCTGAAATCGCTCGTGTGTCGAACAGGTATGAGGCCCGCATCGCCGTGATGACCCAAGCACAGGCCGAACGCCTGGGCGGCGTCAAAGATCCCATACTGGTCTCGTTCGGATTGGATCTATCCGTATACGAATTTAATTCGGATGGTCAGGGCGGTGTGGCGTGGGCCGGGCGCATTTCTCCGGAAAAGGGCCTGGAAGACGCCCTGGCCATTGCCCGGGATTTGGCCGAGCCCCTGATCGTTGCCGGCGCGGTTGACGATCAAACCTATTGGACGCGCCTGACCGATGAATTTGGCGATTCTATGGATTATAGGGGCTTTCTCGCGACGCCCGACTTGCAGAGCTTGTTGGGCCAAGCCCGTGTCGTCCTGCAAACCCAAAAATGGCATGAGGCGTTCGGCATCGTCACAATAGAGGCCATGGCCTGCGGCACCCCCGTTGTCGCCTATGCCCGCGGCGCCAACCAGGAATTGGTCATTGACGGCGTCACCGGATTTCTCGTGACGCCCGGCGACAAGGCGGCGGCGGCACAGGCCGTCTCTCGAATTGCCGGCATCGACCGGGCCGCCTGCCGGCACGCCGTGGCGCAGCGGTTTTCGCTTCCCGCTTACGGCGAAAACCTGCAAAACTGGCTCGATCAGGCGCTCTCCGGACAGCGCCCCAAGACAGCTTGACCCTAAGTTATTGTTTGGTCGCCCATTCGAACCCAAAAACCGCGTACACTTTTTGTGAATGCGCTCTAAGGTCGGCGCGCGATATTCTTGGCACTTTCGAGGCGGCGCAACGTTTATGAAAACGGCACTCATCACCGGCGGCGCAAAACGAATCGGCGAGGCCATCACCCGGGCCTTGGCCAAGCGCGGCTATGCGGTCGCCATCCATTACCAGTCGTCTGCCGCCCATGCGCAACGCCTGGCCGATGAGATCAACCAACAGGGCGGTAAGGCGATCTCGGTGGGCGCCGACATCAGCGGTGCGGATGCGCCCCAGGCCTTAATCGATCAAGTGACATCGGAATTATCGGCGCCTGTGTGTCTCATTAACAATGCGTCGACTTTTGTTCGCGATACGCCGCTTGAGTTCGATGCCGACACATGGACGCGGCAATTCCATACGAACCTCCGGGCGCCCGCTCTGCTCAGCGCCGCATTCGCTAAACGGCTGCCGCAAGACGTACAAGGCTGTATCATCAACATTCTCGATCAGAATATCGCCGCGCCGACACCGGATTTTTTTTCCTATACACTCACGAAATCCGCCTTAGCGGTGATGACGCGCCTGCACGCCGTCGCCTTCGCACCGCAAATCAGGGTATGCGGCGTCGCCCCCGGCCTCACCCTGCCCAGTTTTGGTCAAACCCAAGATCAGTTCCATGCGGTCCACAACACCACATTATTACGGCGCGGCAGCACGACGGACTCCGTTGCACAGGCGGTGTGCTATCTTCTTGAGGCAAGCCATGTGACCGGCCAGATTCTTTATGTGGATGGCGGCGAGAGATTTAAGTCCGGCCGCCACCGATCCGACGATCCGGACACAGGGATCGAGTGAGGCCCATGAACCAAGACACGCCGAAAACCAGCGCCACCCGTGGTGATTTTTGGGACCCCGATCGCAGCTATCAGCGGATTGCCCTGTGCGACGTGGAAATCACCATGAAGGTGGGCCTCGCCGAGATCGAACGCTCCCAGCTCGACGGACAGAGGGTCATCGTCAATGTGGAAATGTTCTCTCACAAAGAAAACCACACGGGCACGGATATTTCGAGCTGTCTCAACTACCACCCGATCCATGAATACATTACCCGGCAATGGCCCAACCGCCCGCACACGGAATTGCTGGAAACCTTGGTCGAGGAATTGGTCGGCGTGTGCTTTGAGGATGATCGCGTCGAAGCGTGCCGGGTGTCCATCGCCAAGCCCGATATTTATCCTGATACCGGCGCCTCGAAGGTTGAATTCTACCGGCTGCGCCCGCTCCGAAAGACCATCACTTCCCAGGACTAGGGTCTTTCCGGTTTTGATGGAATCAAAACCGGACCCTAAGTTATTGTTTTGTCGCCCATTCGGACGGAAAACCGGGGTCCACTTTTCCTGAATGGGCTCTATGTCAATGCATCGATGTCTTTGCGCGTCAAACTCCCGGGAACGATGGTGAGCGGAACCAGTCGCGTATCCGGGTCCTCGACAAAGCCGCCGGTTGCGATCGCGCCGATCAGCGGACCGGGGTTCATCTTCCCCGTGGCCGCACCGAGAACGAGAACCTTGATTCCCGCATCTTGCTTGATCAATTGTTGGATCTGTTCCCGCGTCTGGCCTTCTTTTATGATCATTTCAGGTAAATGGCCGGAGACTTCTTTAACCTCCACCGCCACATCATGGAGGGTTTGCTCCGCTTCCTCGCGCGCTTCATCGCGCATGACTTCCTCGACCGCCTGCCAGTGCTGAAAATCGGCTGGCGGAATCACATAAAGCAATGCCACGCGGCCATTGGTCCGGCGCGCCCGCCGGCTGGCGAAATAGATCGCCACCCGGCATTCGGGTGTGCCATCTACAATCACCAGAAATTTTCGTGAGTCGGATCCCGATTCGCTGGCCATGGGGCAATGCTGCCATTCTCGGTGACATCCGGCAAGCGTACATATGGCCCGGCCGGGGACGGGCCGATAAATCCTATTTCAACAGGATGTTGGTGATTTCGCGCAGCTGCGTTCGGGCCCTCAAGAGAAAGAAACCCTGGGACGCCAGATGACTCGGCATAAACTGAGAATCCGGCGCGCCGTTAACCACTACCCAAGGCTGCAAAGACGCCGCTTGAGCGACGCTATCAAGCATTTGGTCATAAACCTGATTGAGATCGCGATCGTTTATGACCGGCTCAAAATCACTTTTGAGCGCCCGCAAAATCATATAATAGCCATACATCTGGCCTTTGATCCCATAGAAAACATCATCCCCTTGCGTATCAATCAACTGCCCCGCTCCCTTCTCGATCCGATCGTCAAGAGCCGCCGATGACGAACCGATATCAAGCGCAATGCGGTCGAGTGTTGCCAGGAGATTGTCGGAGCGCCGCTCGAAAAACGCCTCGCCGCGGGCCAGTCGGTCGTTATAGGCGTTGAGCGCCTTGCGGGCCTTTAAATACTGCGCTTCCGATGAAGCGGTCGGCATCAGACTGACCGCCGGGTCCCAAATCCATCGCGTGCCGCTATATTGCAAAAGACCCGATGCGTCTTGCAGGTCTGGATCCGTTTGGCTCGATCCCCGCAGGCGTCCGATTTGGTCGGTCAATTCAAAGCTGAATCGCGCCAGGGCCCCCACCATGCCCATTTGATAATTCGGCATATTGTCGAGTAACGCGCTCGGCAAAAAAAACGGGTCGTTGGCCACCCAGCCGTTTTGATTGACCTCCCGGTCGATCAACGCCGACACCACACTCACGGTAAGACTTTGGTCTGCGGTGAGATCCACCGCCGAGGGCCCAAATGTCAGGTCGTCATCGATGCGATGCATCACGATCATGCCCAGGGGATAGTAAAGGACCAGAAAGACCACTGCGACGATCCCCAGCCTTTTGCTCCATTTCAGCGCCACATCGGGATCCAGATCGGCGAGCCATCGGCCGAGGCGGCCGATCATGCGCCTCAGCTTGGCGCCAACCTGTCTGATCCCTTGGGCGAGCTGCATGGGCCTTACTCCTGTCAGATCGCACGGCATCGCGCACACGCAGATGCCTGACGCCGTCTTCGGGGCCGATGACAATCAGATGATAAAACCAACCACTTTCTTGACCTCGGCCATAATCGGGTCGGCGATCGCACGCGCGCGCTCCGCCCCTTGGCGCAGCACATTATCAATATAGCCGGGATCGGCCATGAGCTTGGCCATTTCTTCGCCAATCGGGGCAAGAACCGAAACGCTAAGTTCGGCCAATTCCGGTTTAAACGTGGAAAACTGTGCGCCTGCAAAGCGTTCGATCACTTCTTTTTTAGTCATTTTCGCAAGCGCCGCGTAGATCCCCACAAGATTATCCGCCTCCGGACGGTCTTTGAGCCCCGCTACATTGTCCGGCAGCGGGTCCGGATCCGTGCGTGCTTTACGTATTTTTTTGGCGATCGTATCGGCATCGTCTTTCAAGTTGATACGTGAATATTCCGACTTTTCCGATTTGCTCATCTTCGCCGTCCCATCACGCAAGCTCATGACTCGGGTGGCCAGGCCCAAAATCAAAGGTTCCGGTAGGGGGAAAAAAGCCGGGACGTTAAAATCGTTATTAAACTTTTGGGCAATATCGCGGGACAATTCAAGATGCTGCTTTTGGTCCTCGCCCACCGGCACATGGGTGGCCTTATAGGCAAGAATATCGGCGGCCATGAGATTGGGATAGACAAACAAACCCACGGAAGCGTTTTCTTTGTGTCTTCCCGCTTTATCTTTGAATTGAGTCATCCGGTTGAGCCAGCCCATACGCGCGACGCAATTGAAGATCCAAGCAAGTTCCGCATGAGCCGAAACGGCGCTTTGATTGAACACGATATGTTGCTCGGGATCTATGCCGCAGGCAATGTAGCCGGCCGTAGTGGCACGGGTATTTTTCGTTAGCTCCTCAGGATCTTGCCATGCGGTGATGGCATGCATATCCACCACGCAATAAATACAGTCATAATCCTGCTGCAAGTCGACGAAATTGCGGATCGCACCCAAATAATTGCCCAGGTGCAGATTGCCGGTCGACTGCACGCCCGAAAACACTCTTTGCGGTCCGGAATAATTTGATTTCTTGGCCTCATTCTCCATCGGTTCTCAGATCCATAATGTGACATGCACGATGCTGGCGCTTTATGCCGCGCCGCAAGGCGACTTGCAAGCCAAACGACGACCAATGCTACGAGGATTGGGTTTTATCGCCGCGCAGCGCGTCGATCAATTCTGAGATTCGCGCGCCACCGGCCAGCTGAACAAAAACCGCAAAGACGAAACCACCGATTGTCACCAAAACGCCAAGCGCCCCGATTCGTTGCCATTTCGTGCCGTCGAGCAAGGACTGAAGCTCTCCCGTCAGCGCCCACAGCACGGCCGCCATGGCGATGCTGGCGAGCAAAATGCGGGGCAGGCGGCTCCGCACCCTACGGTCGGGCACAAAATGGCCAAGCTGCCACAACCGGCTGGCCAACAATATTGTATTGACCCAGGCCGCGGTCGATGTGCCGATGGCAATGCCGACCAGGCCAATGCGGAAAAACAGAACGACGCTCAGGGTAATATTCACAAAAGCATTGATCGCGGCAAAGATCATGGGGGTTCGCGTGTCTTCCCGCGCAAAAAAGCCAGGCGAAAATACTTTAATCAGCACGAAGGCAGGCAGGCCGCAAGCAAATACGGCAAGGGCGGCAGCCGTATTGTGCGTATCCGATGAAGTGAATTCTCCATGTTCGAACAAAGCGCTGATGACCGGGACGGGAATGACAATCAGCGCAAACGCAGCCGGCAAAGTCAAAAGCAGCGATATTTCGATAGCGCGATTTTGGCTGGTTATGGCACTCGCTTCATCGCCGGCACGCAAACGGCGCGATAAGTCGGGTAAAAGTACAACGCCCATGGCCACGCCCACCAGGCCAAGCGGCAATTGGTAAAGGCGGTCCGCATAAAACAAAATGGCAACGGCACTTTGTTCGAAGGACGCGATGAAGGTGCCAATGACCAGATTAATCTGGGTGATGCCGGCCGCAATGATCCCCGGCACACCAAGAACAATGAGCCGTTTCATGTTGGGTGTCAGCCGCGGCATGCGCAGACTTGGCATCACACCAATGCGCATACAGCCCCAAGCAAGTGCGGCAAACTGTACGGCGCCGCCGACGAAAACGCCCCATACAAGGGCCCGGCCGGGCTCCGCCGTATAAGGCGCGATAAAGACCAGAACCGCCACAAGAATGATATTGAGAAGAATCGGCGCCGCCGCCGACAAAAAGAAACGGCCCAATGAATTTAAAATACCGGAAAGCAGCGCAACCAGAGAAACGAACAAGAGATAAGGCAAGGCGATCCGCGTAAAGTCGACCGCCAAATCGTATTTCTCGCGTCCATCCGGATTTCCAAGCCGCGACAAAATCAGGCCAAGTTCGAATGATTCTCCCTCTACCAATAAGAAACCGCCGGCCATGCCGACCATGATCCACGGCATCGCCAGCAATGCGATCAAGGTGAAGATCAAAAGGACACTGATCAGGCCGCTAAAGGCTTCGGACGCAAAAACATGCGCGTTTTGGCGCCCTTCACCTTCAAGACGTTTGGCATAAAGCGGCACAAAGGCGGAATTAAAGGCGCCTTCGGCAAAAAAGCGGCGAAACAGATTGGGAAAGCGGAACGCCACCACAAAGGCGTCGGCCGCCGGACCGGTGCCCAGAATCGACGCGATCAAGGCGTCCCGCGCAAAGCCCAAAACCCGGCTCACCATGGTCATGCCGCCGACCGTGGCTGCATCCCTGAGCAAATTCATTGAGCCGCCGCCCCCAATATTTGGCTCATTCCGCCGCTTTTACGGACGTGATTCCGGCTTCTGGACTGAGCGCTTCAACAAGCGCGCCACGTATCGCCGCAATGGCCGCTTGATTGGTAATTTTCAATCCCGCCCGGTTCTTAACATAAAAAACGTCGACCGCGCGGGCGCCATAGGTCGAGATATGTGCCGAGGCGATTGTTAGACGCTGTTCCGTGATGGCGCGCGCTAATTCGTAAAGCAGGCCGGGACGGTCGCGCCCGTTCACTTCAATGATTGTATGAAAGACCGATGCCCGATTATCTATAAGAACCTGCGGCTCGACCGTAAATGCTTTGACACGCGTTTGGATCTTGGCGCCGCTTAACCGCTCGCCAGGAATAATTTCACCGCTGATCGTCTGATTAACCGTCTTCGTCAGCCGCCTCAATCGGGATGTGTCGCCGAACGGGCGTCCGGCCGTATCTTGAACTTGGAAAATATCGAGCGCCTTACCGTCCGTTGTGGTGAAAATCTTGGCGTCCTGAATTGACGCGCCGCTTATGGCGATCGCACCGGCGAGTTGGGCGAATAAGCCCGGTTCGTCCTTGGTATAAATGACAATCTCGGTGATCGATTTAAACGAATCGATAGTGTAGCGAACCGTCACGCCGTCCTTTGAAAGATCGGCCTCGCGCATCATATTGGCGTATCTTAAATGCTTGCTTTGGTCGAAGCTAAGCCAGTAGATGTCACCATGACAGTTAATTTGTTGCTCGCGCTCCGCTTCGCTCCAATCGGCGATCTTCACCGCCAGCGCCTGCTTGGCCGCCGCTATTCGCTGATCACGATGGGTCGCGCTACCCGGTGCCGCGCCGCCTTGCAACACCGTCTCCGCCTCATAATAGAGGTCGCGCAAGAGCTGGCCTTTCCAGCCATTCCAAACGCCGGGACCCACGGCACGGATATCGGCGACCGTCAAAACCAACAATAATCTCAATCGCTCCGGACTCTGAACAATCTTGACAAAGTCTTCAATCGTTCGCGGATCCGTGGTATCGCGACTAAGCGCAAATTCGCTCATCACAAGATGATTCTCTACCAGCCAAGCAACGGTCTCCGTCTCGGCTTTCGACATGCCCAATCGCGGGCACAGGGAACGCCCTATCTGAGCGCCTATCATAGAATGGTCTTGCGGCTGGCCTTTGGCAATATCGTGCAAAAACAAAGCTATGTAGAGCACTTCCCGGCTCAAAACCTTATGCACGATGTCGTTTGATAGAGGATGTTCCTCGGCAAGTTCGCCATGTTCGATGCGCGACAAAATTCCAATGGCACGAATCGTATGCTCGTCGACCGTATAATGATGATACATATTGAATTGCATCATCGCCTCGATGCGGCCGAAAGCCAAAACGAATTTGCCGAGCACGCCGGCTTCGCTCATTCTTCTCAAGGCCCGCTCCGGATCGTGCTTCGACGTTAGAATATTGAGAAAAAGCCTATTTGCTTCCGGGTCATTGCGTAAATCGCCGTCGACCAGCTTAAGCGAACGTTTCACGAGCCGAAGCGCCGTGGGGTGAATATCGCAGGACTTTTCGTCGGCCACATGAAAAAGCCGAATGAGATTGGTTGGGTCGTCAAAGAAGACTTGTTTTCCGGTTACGTTGAGCCGTCGTCCCTCGACAAAAAAACCATCGGGCAAGGCGCGCCGCTGTGGCCGAAAGCGCAAAAGGCGCCCCAGCCTCGGCCAGCGCATGGCATGACTGGACTCCAGCGCCGCACAGAAAATCCGCGTCAGATCGCCGACATCTTTGGCGATCAAGAAATAATGTTTCATGAAACGTTCGACTGCCGATTGACCACTGCTATTCCGATAGGCCATGCGCTGTGCCAGTTCGGGTTGAACATCAAAACTTAATCGCTCTTCCGCACGGCCCGTATAAAAATGCAAATGGCAACGAACGCTCCAAAGGAACGAATAGGCCGCCAGAATCTTTTGGAATTCGGATTTAGTAAATAGCCCCGCATCCACCAGCTCGATGCCCTGTTCGACGCGGTAAATATATTTGCCGATCCAGAACAACGTGTTGAGATCGCGCAGGCCGCCTTTGCCTTCCTTGATGTTCGGCTCGACAAGATAACGCGACCCACCGGCGCGCTCATGACGTCGATTGCGCTCGGAAAGCTTGGCCTCGATGAATTCCTTATCGGTGCCCGGAACCACTTCTTGCCAAAAAGCCGTTTTGAGTTCTTGGAAAAGCCCTTCGTCGCCCCACAGATAGCGCATTTCCAAGACAGAGGTGCGGATGGTCATGTCTCGACGACAGAATTGAACGCATTGCTTTATGCTGCGCGTGGCGTGTCCAACCTTGAGGCCCAAATCCCACAGCATGTAAAGCATGTATTCGATCACGCTCTCGCCCCAAGGGGTTTGCTTGTAAGGCAAGACGAAGAGAAGATCGATATCGGAATAAGGCGCCAGATCGCCGCGGCCATAGCCGCCGACGGCGACGATACTCAGGCGTTCCGCTACGGTCGGATTGCGCGACCGGTAAACGTGGATGGTGGTGAAGTCGTATAGCGCTTGGATGATGACGTCCTGGATGTGGCACAAAAGCTGAGCGACCTGGCGACCCGGAAGTCCGGATTCGAGCCGATCGCGCACCAGGCCGCGCGCCCTGCGATGCGCCGTGCGCAAGCAATCCAACGC
>SMXP01000115.1 GCA_004356335.1 Alphaproteobacteria bacterium
AGAGCGCATTCAGGAGTGAAGACCGTCCTTGCCAAGGTCAATCGATCCGGTGGATCGATTGAAGGGATGAACGGACACCGGTTTTCCGTCCGAATGCGCGACAAAACAAAGACTTAGAGCGCATTCAGGAAAAGTGGGTACCGGTTTTCCTGAAAACGCTCTAGTTTGGCGGCGCAGGCAGACGACCACCCGTAGAGTAAGATGACGAGCAAGCGCCATGAGCAAGCGTAAGGCAAAAACCGCGTCGCCACATCCGACCACATCGCAGATGTGGGGCGGACGCTTTAGCCAAGGCCCGGCACACATCATGGCGGAAATCAATGCCTCCATCGATGTCGATCGGCAGCTTTACGCGCAAGATATTGCGGCATCGAAAGCCCATGCGCGTATGCTTGCGTCTCAGGGGATCATTTCGGCCCAAGACGGTAAGGCCATCGAGACCGGATTGAACACGATCTTCTCGGAAATCGAAAACGGGTCCTTTGAGTTCAAGCGGGCGCTTGAAGATATCCACATGAATATCGAGGCCCGTTTGACCGAGCTCATAGGGGATGCGGCCGGTCGCCTGCATACGGCGCGCTCACGCAACGACCAAGTCGCCACCGATTTCAAGCTTTGGGTGCGTGACGCCATCGAGCGTGCGGATGTCGGCCTGAAAAACCTGCAACGCGCTTTGCTGGCGCAAGCCGATCGCCATGCGGCGACCGTGATGCCCGGCTTTACCCATTTGCAGTCGGCACAGCCGGTCACTTTTGGTCACCATTGCCTGGCTTATGTGGAAATGTTGGATCGCGATCGCGGACGGTTTGGCGATGCGCGGTCACGTCTCAATGAATCGCCTCTGGGCGCGGGCGCGCTTGCCGGCACGTCGTTTCCCATCGACCGGCATGCCACCGCCGCCGCATTGGGCTTCGACCGTCCGTCGGCAAACTCGCTGGACGCGGTTTCAGACAGAGATTTTGCACTGGAAACGCTGAACGCGGCCGCGTTGACAGCCATACATTTATCGCGACTGGCGGAAGAACTCATCATTTGGTCGTCGGGCCCGTTTGGCTTCATCACCTTGAGTGACGCCTTCACCACGGGTTCGTCCATGATGCCGCAAAAGCGCAATCCCGATGCGGCCGAGCTAGTACGGGCCAAGACCGGGCGTATTTTTGCCGCCCAAATATCCTTGCAAACCGTCATGAAAGGTCTGCCTCTTGCGTATTCGAAAGATATGCAAGAGGACAAGGAGGCAGTGTTCGATGCCGTAAAATCGCTTGAACTGTCGATTGCGGCGATGGCCGGAATGATTGGCGATATGACCATCAACAAAGACGCCATGGAGAAAGCGGCCGGCGACGGATTTTCAACGGCCACGGATCTAGCCGATTGGCTCGTCCGGGTCCTGAATAAACCTTTCCGGGATGCCCACAATATAACCGGTCGAATTGTGGCTGCAGCGGAAGCGAAGAATTGCCACCTTGAAGACCTTTCCCTAAGTGACATGCAAAAGTTCGAACCCGGCATCACGGATGATGTATACTCTGTCTTGAGTCTATCAAATTCGGTTCACAGTCGGACTAGCTTTGGCGGCACGGCACCCGAGAACGTGAAATTGGAGATCGCTCGGTGGAAAGAGAGGTTGTCATGACCAAGCAGAAAAAATCCATTGTGACTGCCATTGCAGGCGGCCTGATCGTCGTCCTTGCACTGTCTGCCTGTGGCGTGAAAGGTGACCTCGAAGCGCCGCCGCCCAAGAATCAAGAACAGGAAGCGAAGCTTGTTGTGCCACATGAGGCAAGCGAGACCGCTTAAGCAAACCGGCTCAAACAATGCACCATTTCGACTATCGCGCCGGCGTCATGCACGCCGAGGGCTTGCCTCTCACGACTATTGCCGAGCGTGTCGGCACGCCTTTTTATTGCTATTCCACAGCAACCCTCGAACGCCATTATCGAGTGTTCAAGGAATCCTTTAGCATGGACGATATGTTGGTCGCTTACTCACTGAAAGCCAATTCCAACTTGTCTATCGTGCGTACACTGAGTAATCTAGGCGCCGGGGCGGATATCGTATCCGAAGGTGAATTACGGCGAGCCCTTGCTGCGGGCATTGCTCCCGACAAGATCGTTTTCTCCGGTGTCGGCAAAACACAAACCGAGATGTCCTTTGCCCTCGATACCGGCATCTATCAATTCAATGTGGAATCAGAACCGGAACTTGAATTGTTGAGTGGGATCGCTGAACAAAAAGGACAAGTCGCGCCCATCGCTTTGCGGGTCAATCCCAGCATTGACGCGGGCACACACGAAAAAATCGCGACAGGCCGCTCGGAGGATAAGTTCGGCATACCCTGGAACCGGGCGCGAAACGTTTTTGATCACGCGCGCAACTTGCCGGGCGTGAAAGTGGTCGGCATTGACGTGCATATCGGCAGCCAGATTACCGATCTTGGGCCATTCGAAGCGGCTTTTTCCAAAACGGCGGACCTGGTGCGATCGCTTCGCGCCGCCGGCCATGACATTACCCGGCTCGATCTTGGCGGGGGATTGGGTATTGCGTATGCCCGTGAAGATGAGGCCCCGCCCCATCCCAATCAATATGCCGAAATGATCGGCCGCGTGACCAAGGGGCTCGATGTCCAGCTCATCTTCGAGCCGGGGCGTGTGATCGTGGGCAATGCCGGCATCCTTGTGGCCCGCATCGTCTATATTAAACAGGGCGATACCCGGAGGTTTGTGATTCTCGATGCGGCCATGAACGATCTTATCCGCCCGGCCCTTTACGACGCCCATCACGACATCCTGCCGGTCATAGAGCCGGCACCGAGCGCCGCATTTTCGCTCTTTGACGTGGTCGGGCCGGTCTGCGAAACTGGTGACACATTGGCAAGAGATTGTGAGTTGCCGTCGCTCGAATCCGGTGATTTGGTAGCGGTCATGTCGGCCGGTGCTTATGGCGCCGTGCAAGCATCCGAATACAATTCTCGCCCGCTCATTGCGGAAGTTTTGGTAAGGGGGCAAGATATGGCGGTGATCCGCGAGCGGCGAACTTACGAAGATATGTTGGCCGCAGATCGCATTGCAGACTGGCTCGAATAAGCGCCGAGATAGGGGTCAAGCGCCGCACCTGCACTGCATAATTACAGAGTGGCATATTGACTAATTTTGACACGCCGAACACTGAGCCGAACACGGTGCCAAACCCTCTGCCCCGGAATGTCACCCTCCGGCTGGTTTGGGCGCGCTGGGGCTTGATCTGGGCGCGTGTGTGGTCGGCCATGTGGCCGGCGTCCGGCATACTGGGCGTCTTTTTAATCATTACACTGATGGAAGGCTGGCATTGGCTGCCATCGTGGCTGCATACCCTGTCGCTGGTCGGGTTCCTCATTGGCTTTGTTTATGCGCTGTGGCACAGCTTTTCGCGAGTTACATGGCCGACGCGTGCAGATGCCATTCGACATATGGAGATCAAGAGCAACCTGGCGCATCGCCCAATTTCTTCTTATGAGGACCGGGCGGCGAAGCGACAAGGCCATGAACTCGACAAACAAAGCCAAGTTCTTTGGGATCGCCACCAAGACAGGCTGCGTGAGCAAATCCGGTCGGTCCGGGCCGGCTGGCCGAACTCGGATCTGCCACGGCAGGATCAGACCGCCTTACGTTTTTTGATCGCCTTACTGTTGCTGCTGGCGGTCATTCGTTCCGGCCTCGATTTTCCCGATAAGCTGAAACTTGCTTTCAACCCGACAATGCCCAGCGCCGTAGTCATGGCCGTGACCGTGGATGCCTGGATCAATCCACCGGCCTATACGGGCATTGCGCCGATTTTTTTGACACGGCCCGAGTTTTTGGATCAAGTTCGCTTGGTTGAGCGGTTCGAAGTGCCCGAGGGCTCGCAATTCTATGTGCGGGTACAGGGCACCCCGGTAAAGCCCGAATTGATCGCCACGACCGATGGTCAACCGCCCCCGTCGGACGTATCGGCCGATATCGCCTTTGCCGATATCGGTGAACAGGCTTACGAATATTCTCAAGTGCTTAACCAAGACACTGAGATCCGCGTGGCAAGCGAGGGCGACGCGTTGGGTTCGTGGTCCTTCAAGGTGCGCCGGGATCATCCGCCGGCCATCGCCTTCGGCGACGAATTGACCGAGACCAATCAGCACGCGATCAAGATCCCATTTACCGTGGTCGATGATTACGGCGTTGTCGTCGCCAAGGCGGTGATCGATCTTGGCAACGCCTTGTCCGACGACGCGCTGAACGACGATTTGCCGCCGCGCGACGAGCAGCAACTGATCGACGCCGAGCTGGCGCTCGCGGTGTCTTTGCCCGACACGTCGGGGCCCTTGGTATTAGACCTGCCGCTGCCTTCCTTGCGCACGGCACGCTCGACCGAAACGGCGTATGAAGACCTGACGGCACATCCTTGGGCGGGCCTCGACGTGACGGTTCAGTTGTTCGCCGAGGATGAAGCGGCGCAGACCGGCGCAAGCGAGCGAGTCGATTTCGTTTTGCCCGAGCGAATTTTTACCGATCCCTTGGCCCGCGCCATCATCGAACAGCGCAAGTGGCTTGCCCTGCACCCCAGCGATATTTATCGCGTCGCACGACACCTGGATGCCGTGTCCCAATTACCGGAAAGATACTTTGATGATTATTCCGTCTATCTGTCGATCCGTGTCGCCTATTGGCGGCTCAAGCACGCCAAAGTATCTGCTGATTTAGACGGTATGTACGAGCTGTTGTGGGACATCGCCATCAGGCTCGAAGATGGCGATCTTTCCGAAATGGCTCAAGCTTTGCGCAACTTGCAGCAGCGCTTGATGGCGGCCCTCAATCAGGGCGGCACTCAAGACGAAATTGATAAAATCATGCAGGCATTGCGCGAGGCCATGCAGAATTATTTGGCCCAACTGTTTCGCGATGATCAGCAATTGCGCGAGCAGGGCCAGAGGCCCCCGAATATGGGCAATATGGGTAATGTCTCGAACCAAGATATCCAAGATCTCCTGGATGCGATCGAAGATCGATTGCGTGCCGGCGACATGGAAACGGCGAGGCAACTTCTGGCCCAACTGATGGATCGACTGGAAAGTATTGAGGCCTTCAATCGCAGTGGCCAAGGCGGCCAAGGCGGCCAAGGCGGAGCGCCGCAAAACGATGCGCTGGGCCGATTAGGCGACATGATTGGGCGCCAACGGGGATTGCTTGACGAAACGTTCAGACAAGCCCGGCCGGGGCAACCGCAAAATCCAGGGCGGCCGGGACAGCCCGGGCAATCCGGAGAATTGGGTGAACCCGGCGACGACGGTACCGGCCAAGGCGGTCCGCGTTTCGGTCAAGACCGGTCAAACGAGCAACTGACCGACGATCAGCAGGCGCTGCGGGAAGAATTGGACCAACTTCTGGACAGCATGCGCGAGCAGGGATTGCCGGTACCCGATGAGCTGGAACGCGCCGGACGCGCCATGGGTGACTCGCGCGATGAACTGGAAGGCGGCGATCTGCCGGGCGCCATCGACCCTCAGAAAGAGGCGATCGACCAGTTGCGCCAGGGCAGCCAGCAGCTTGCCCAACAAATGCTCGATGACATGATGGAACGCCAAGGTTTGGCCAATCAGGGGTCACGCAATGGCGAAGATCCGCGCGATTACGACCCGCTGGGACGCCCCAGCGCGACGGCCGGACCCGAATATGGCGATATGGTCAAGGTCCCCGATGGGCGGGAACGTCAGAGGGCCCGTGACATTCTCGAAGAACTGCGCCGCCGGGCGGGTGAATTGGACCGGCCGCCTATGGAGCTTGACTATCTCGAGCGTTTGCTCAAGCGATTTTAGAGTGTTTCCAGGAAAAGTGGACCCGGTTTTCCGTCCGGAAACACGATAAAACAACAACTTAGGGTCAGGTTTTGATTCCATCAAAACCGGAAAGACCCTAGTCCGCTTGACCGTTGGGCACCTCAGCAAACCGGATCACCAGATCTTGAGCATGCTGGGGCGGCCTGGTCAGGCGCGTTACGAAGGATTGCATTTCGCCCGCTGCCAATTCCCCGATCGGAGGATCCGCCGTCCAATCGAAAATCTCACGCTCTCTGCCGTCTCGCAAACTGATACGAATGCCGGGAACCAGTTGGGGGATGTTGGTGGTGTTCATGATTTCGCCCATGACCACTAAAGCCGGCACGTTGCCATAGGTTTCTTCCTGATAGGAGGCGTTACGAAACGCCAGGCCGCGCGTATTCACGGCAAGACCAAAGGCCGTGTACAGAATTGATGACTCGGGCCAGAGCTTAACAATCTGGACGCGGTAGCCATAAGCCGCCGAGCTTAGACCGATCATCACGCCCATGAGAAGCAACCAGCCGACCAGTTGGCCAACCCAAAGCAAGCGCCCGGATTGGGTCGCTCTCGGCTTGAATTCGTCACTATCGAGCGCGCTGGACCCGGTGTGATCGGGCAACGCCTTTAGCGGCAAATCGGCCGGCGGGCTTTGATGCCAAGTATGGCCGCACTGGACACAACGAACCCTGCGTCCGCTGGGCTGAAAGCTCACGGCATCTGCCATATAGCGCATTGCACAGGAGGGACAGGTGAGTATCATTGCAACCGGAATCTTCCGAACTTGCCCCTAGAGGCTACTTGGTGTTGGTTAATCTATTATTACAGGAGGATTAACGCTTTCTTTCCAAAAACCACAACTCTGCAGAACCAAAGCGGCAAGAG
>SMXP01000014.1 GCA_004356335.1 Alphaproteobacteria bacterium
ACAAAACAAAGACTTAGAGCACGTTAGGGATTCCATCTTTTGTCAACGTGCTCTAGTGTTCGGTTCGCGTCCTGATGGTGGACGCGTAGCCGCGAAAAGCAACTATAGGACCATGGCACCCCCTCGACCGACCGACAACAAGCTCTTGGAATACACATTTCGGTTTGCCGTACGCGCACACGTGGCGCTCTATGGACTGACCGGCGGGCGCATCGGTGGCCGCAGTTTTAATGCGCCCGTGCTCCTGTTGACCACGAAAGGCCGCAAAACCGGCAAACCACGAACCATCCCATTGCTTTATCTGAAACAGGACGACACCTACGTGTTGGTGGCTTCTTTTGCTGGTGCTGAGCGCCATCCGATTTGGTATGTAAACCTCCAAGCGGACCCTCACGCGACAATTCAAGTGATGACGAGGGTCATGTCAGTTACGGCAGACACCGCCGACCCAGCGATGCGCTCTAACCTGTGGCCTAAACTTGTCGCTATGTATCCCGATTACGAGGTCTACCAAACCCGCACCGACCGCGAAATTCCAGTCGTGTTGTTGAAGCCGCAAGCAAAGGCCCGTTAGGATCTTTCCGGTTTTGATGAAATCAAAACCTGATCCTAAGTTGTTGTTTTATCGTGTTTCCGGACGGAAAACAGGTGGCCACTTTTCCTGGAAACACTCTAGGCAGTGTCGATCTGAAGTTTGTCCTCTGTAAGATCATACATCAGCAGAAATGGAATACTTGCCAGCGCAAAGAAAGGCGCCAATAGCCCAATACCAATATAGATCGCTCGTATGGCACTTTCTGATTGTTGAACCGACTCGCCGGTCGATTCGACAAAGCCCATGAAGCTAAGCAGAAAACCAATGATAAGCGGTCCAGTCGCCAACGCAATTTTTTCTACAAAGCTATAGATACCTGAAAAGATACCCTCCCGCCGGAGGCCCGTCCGCACATGATCATAGGCGATGGCATCAGGCAACATAGATTGGCCGGTGAGCAAAACACCACCCGTAAATATACCGAGAGCAATACATCGTAAGGCATAAACGATAAATGGCTCGCTCAAATCCGCAAACCACCAGGTCAATCCACAAATGCCATATCCAGCGATTGCTATAACGAAAAGGTGATGTTTCTCCATTGACTTCGCGAAATAGGTCCAGATTGGCAGGGTGATGATGCTGGCGCCATTAAGGATCAGACCATAGGCACTGAGCAGCGAAACGATCCCCAATGCGACCAACCATCCGGGTATTGTGGAAGAGTCCATGCCATACTTTACGAGAAATGGAAGTGTCGCCGTTGTGCAGGCAAGTCCAGTAAGTTGAATGAGTTTAGCGACCGACAAAAGAACGAATGGTCTGTTCGCAGCAGCGGTTTTAATTTGTTCCATTAATGTATAGTTCGGAACTTCAAAACTTGTGAACTTAGCATTGCGCGTGGCGAAAACTGCGAAGATCATGGATGCCATAAGAAGGAATCCCATGATAACCGCCATGGTTTCGTAACCTCCACGGCCACCGCCGGCCAATTTGACAATTGTCGGTGCTAGCCAAAGACCGGCAAAACCAGCCGCAGATACGAAGATCACGCGCCAAGTCATTAAACTGGTCCGCTCATGATAGCTTTGTGTCATTTCCGCAGGCATGGCGAGATATGGCAAATTGAAAATTGTATAAGCCGTGAAATAAACCACCATGACGACCGATAGGTAGGCGATCAACAGCGATTGACTTTCAAAATTTGGCACATTGAAAAGAGAGATGCAGGCCAAACCAGCTAAAATCCCGCCGGCAAACATGAATGGACGACGTCGGCCCCAGCGCGTATTTGTTCGATCGCTCCATAAACCGATAAGAGGATCGGTGGCTATATTGAGAAGCCGTGTAAAAAACAGAATCGATCCGCCGATTGCCGGGTCAATGCCTAAAAATGTGCTCATGAAGAACAAAGCGAAGAAAGACGTCAGATACATCATGGTGATCGACCCGAATGATCCGAAGCCCCAACCCACTTTAAGCGAAGTCGATAATTGATCAGCCATGTCTAAATTCCGTGCAATGAATATTGTTGATTAGACGATCTTGGCAACTCATTTGAAGCGTGATTGTCAAGCTGTCGCCGCATAGGTCATGGAAGAGCGGTATTTTGTCTCGCGGCGGAGCATAAGGCACAAAGGTTTGTCATGGCAGCGGAAACTTTGGCAAATCTCATTGAAATCCGCCTTGTGATGTGACTGATCGGATGCTGAAAAGCGGCGCTGCCGCCGGTACGGTTGCCACCACGTCGGACCGGCTAAGGCCGCTCAACCCGGTTGAAGTCGGACAAAGATTGAATGTGGGGGGACCGCTAGAATCTCAAGTGAGGCCATCGGCTGTGCGCCCCATGGTCTCCCCTGCGCCCTATCCCCACCATGACGCGCGACCGCGCTTATAATGACTTATTACCCCCATGATCTTATGGAACGTCCCGGCTTGCACGAGGTGAAAAATGGCTAAAAACAGCTCTGAACCGCCAAGATATATTGCGATCGCATTGCAGTTGAAGTGCTTTGCGCTCAGTAAGATTAAAGCAGTCGACGCGGCCCGCGCACAGATAATGAAAAACGTCCAACGTGCTGCCGATTACGTGACCGCTTGCACCCGCTTCGCAAAGTTCTTTCATGGTATCGATTGCCGATTGATTGTCTTGCCTGAATTCGTTTTGACCTCCTTTCCGATTGGAGAAAGCCATGATGAATGGCGGGCCAAAGCGGCCTTAGAGTCGAATGGGCCCGAGTTTGAGGTGCTCCAAAAAACCGCCCAGGAAAACAAATTATTTCTGGCGGGTAATGCCTATGAGATCGACCCGCATTTTCCCGAGCTGTATTTTCAGACTTGTTTCATAATCGGTCCCAATGGCGACATTATATTACGCTACCGCCGGTTGACCTCGACATTCGAACCGACACCACATGATATCTGGGATCGATACTTAGACGTTTATGGTCTGGAAGGGGTGTTCCCGGTCGTGCGAACCGAAATCGGAAACTTGGCGGCGGTCTCATCCGAAGAGATCCAATGGCCTGAAATAACTCGGTGCCACGTCATGCGCGGAGCCGAAGTGATTATTCACCCAACCTCGGAAACCGGAACGCCACTGTCTGTGGGCCGGGATATTTGCAAGCGTGCACGGGCTGTAGAGAATATGGTCTACGTGGTGTCCGCCAATACAGCCAGCTTGGAGGGCATGCCGATTCCGGCGTTTAGTTGCACCGGCATGTCGAAGATTATCGATTTCACCGGCAATGTGATGACGGAAGCAGCCCCGGGGGGCGAGAGTCATGCGGCCCGCTCTATTCTCGATATTGGTGCATTGCGGCAGGCGCGGCGCAGTCTGGGTATGACGAATTTCCTATCTCGCCAGCCGTTCGATGCCTATGCTGAGAGCTATGCCAACACTCAAATTCATGTGGCCAATACCATGCTTCAGAATGGCGAAATCAAGGTTCCTCAAGATCGGGAATTCTTTAATGATCGCCAAAGGGACAACATCCGGCGAATGGAAGAACAAGGCGTGATTTGATTGAGGGCGATTTGTTACACTCTCGCTCCGCGATATACTGATTCTTTGGCGTGTAAGATCCAATGGGCTTCCGGGGAGGATTTCCCATGAACATGAACGTTTCTCGTCGTCATTTTTTGCGCAGCAGCGGCACCGCCGCCGCCGGGCTGATGGCTCTTCAATATGGCACGACTACGGCGCTGGCTCAGTCCGGCGAGGATGAGACCTATCGTAGCTTTGAAGATGTGCTGCGGCAAAAGTGGACTTGGGACAAGGTGGTCCATTCCAGTCATGGCACCAATTGCACCGGCAGCTGTGCGTTCAATGTTTACGTCAAAAACGGCGTGGTCTGGCGTGAAGAGCAGCAGGGCGAATATGGCCGCAGCGGCGATGATGATACACCTGATTATGGCCCGCGCGGTTGTCAAAAGGGCTTGCGCCACGCCAAATATATGTATGGAGCCCAGCGGGTGCTTTACCCGATGAAACGGGCCGGCGAGCGCGGCGAAGGCAAATGGCAGCGCGTCACTTGGAAACAAGCTCTCGACGAAATCGCCGATAAATTTATTGATTACCAAGTCGAGCACGGTCCCGAATCGATATCGTATAATTTGGGCACCCAAATGGTCGTGAAGCGGTCCTGTATCGCCGGGGTTCTGCGCTTCGGTAATGCCACGGGCATCCCCATACCGGAATCCTTTGCCGGGGTCGGTGACCAGCCGCTCGGTGTCTACATGACCCTTGGTCTCAACACAATCGGCGACACCATGGCCGCGGTTTACAAATCGCGCGCTTGTTTAGTTTGGATGACCAATCCCGCCGTCACCCGTATTCCCGACGCTCATTTCTTCTGGGAAGCCAAATGGAACGGTACCAAGGTCACCGCTATTTCACCCGAATTCACGCCGACGGCGATGCACGCCAATAGATGGCTCAATCCCAAGCCGGGTACCGATGCGGCTCTGGCCATGGCGATGGTGCAAACTATTTTGGAAGATCAAAGCTATGATGTGGACTACATTCGCGAACAGACCGATCTACCGTTCTTAGTCCGCACCGATAATGGCATGTTCTTACGACCGAGCGATGTCGCCGCCGAACAGGCCAAGGCGGAAGACGATACCATCTTCTTTATGTGGGACGAGGCAACCGGCGGCATTGTTAGGGCGCCGGCAACGGGAAATGACAAAGGAGACGCCCCCTCCATTGCTTTGGGCGATATACAGCCGGCAATGGAAGGCACGTGGACGATCGCGGGGCCCGATGGCGATGTGGCAGTGACCACCGTCTTCGAGCTGCTCAAAAAGGAAGCGGCGACGTTTACGCCGGAAGCAGTAACGGAAATCACCGGTCTCAATGCCGAGGCTATTCGAACCGTTGCGCGCGAATTTGCGGCGGCCAAACCGGCCATGATCTTTTCGGGTTATGCGGCATCGAAATGGCTGAATGGCGATCTGTTGCAAAGAGCTATGCTGCTAATATTGTCGCTTACCGGCAATATCGGTCCCGAAGGCGGCGGATTTCAGGTCACTAATTTGGCCAAAAAAGACGGCATTTTGGCTTATGTTGCGGCCGATATACCGCCGGCTATTCGCATAGTCTCTGGGGCCATGTGGGACTACGAACAGGGCAAAATGAAAGCGGTGACTGCCGAGGTTTACGGCCAAGAGCTGGCGGACGAAATTGACGGCTATTATCAAGAAGGCATCAATCGCGGCTATTATCCGTCCCACGCCCCGGTGCCTTGGAAGATGGCCTTTTACGCCGGCTGCAACGGCGCCAATTGGCGCGCATCGGGCAAAAGATGGCGGGAAACCGGCTTTGCCGCGCTCGAAACCATCGTTACCATGACGCCGGATATGAGTGTGACGGCGCTCTATTCCGATTACGTTTTGCCTATCGCGTCTCATTATGAGCGTCAGGATATGTTGCAAGAGCCGCGTACACCTTACGTCCAGGTGATCGATGCCGCGGTGCCGCCACTTGGCGAATCCCGAGATGATTGGACCATACTGAAAGGGTTGAGCGAGGCAATCAGCCGGCGCGCGACGGAGCGAGATATCGAACCCATTGCGGACATGTTCTACGGCAAGCCGGTACCTCGCGACCTCAAGCGGTGTTACGAACTTTACACAATGAATGACACGCTTAAGGAAACGAAAGACGTCGTTCAGCTTTTGATTGATAACACGCCGGGTCTACCCAAAGTTTCGTTTGATGAATTGGCGGCAAAAGGTTTGTTGCGCGTGAACGATTCCGAGAGCGTGATTTTTGGTGAAGGGTCGCCTTATAATTCCGAACTTAATCGGAGTGTTTATAAAAAGACGCCTTACGCCACACTAACGGCCCGCCAGCAATATTATTTCGATCACGAATGGTTCTTGGAAACCGGTGAGACGTTACCGACTTATCGGCCACCGATGCGTGTTGAGGGATATCCCCTGCAATTGATG
This sequence comes from Alphaproteobacteria bacterium, assembly GCA_004356335.1. Taxonomy (GTDB): domain Bacteria; phylum Pseudomonadota; class Alphaproteobacteria; order SMXP01; family SMXP01; genus SMXP01. The sequence continues at coordinate 5,993 of SMXP01000014.1, forward strand.
ATGGGCCATGCCCGCCATGGTGTGCATTCCATGTGGCGCGATGATTCTTTCCTCTTGGGTCTGCAAAGGGGCGAGCCCGATATTTATCTCAGCGTGCCCGATGCGGCAGCCCGCGGCGTCGAGGACGGTGATCTTGTCCGCGTGTTTAATACGCTGGGAGAGTTCATTGTCCAAGCCCATATATCGTCGGCTATGCAACCCGGTATGATGTTCATGTATCATGGATGGGATCCGGTCATGTTTCGCGGACAACAAAATTTCGGCGCCGTCGTGTCAACCGGCGGCCTGATGAAACGAACTAATTTGGTGGGTGATTATGGTCATCTGAAATACCGTCCACTCTTCTTTACGCCCAATCAAACATACAAAGACTTCACGTGTGATTTTGAGAAATATGTCGAGGGCGCGGCGCAAGAGGAAAAGATTTAACGGCGCGGCAGGTACGTAAGCCGGACGACGAATTAAAGGAGACGGAGAATGGGTCAGCAGATCGCCATGGTGATGGATCTGAACAAGTGTATTGGCTGCCAAACCTGCACTGCGGCATGCAAGTCCTTATGGACCGACGAAGAAGGCCAGGACTACATGTTGTGGAACAATGTGGAGACCAAGCCGGGACGGGGATACCCTAAGAACTGGGAGACCGATGGCGGCGGCTGGAAGGACGGCCGGGTGCGCTATGGCCGGACCCCGGCCTTGGCGGACCATGGCGCGGAAGTGGAGCTCAATCACAAAGAAGTCTATTTTGACGGCACGGCAGACCGGTTGCAAAGAAAAGCGGCCAATTTCGAAGGAACCGAGCAGAGTATACCGTCGGATTACGGTTCCAATTGGGACGAGGACACGAGCTCGGGCGAGTATCCCAACAATTATCACTTTTACCTGCCGCGCATGTGCAATCACTGCACCAAGCCGTCTTGCCTGGAGGCGTGTCCGGTGCGCGCCATCTATAAGCGCGAGGAGGACGGGGTTGTTCTGGTCGATCAAGACAAATGCCGGGGCTTCCGCCAGTGCAATCGGGCGTGCCCTTATGACAAGGTCTATTACAATTACGTGACCAAGACGTCGCAGAAGTGCATTTTCTGCTTTCCCCGGCTGGAGCAAGGGATCGCACCGGCCTGCGCCCGGCAATGCCCGGGCCGGCTTCGCTTTGTCGGCTATTTGGACGATGTGGGCGGGCCGATTTTCAAGCTGGTCTACACTTACAAAGTAGCCCTACCGCTGCATCCCGAGTTCGGCACGGTGCCTAACGTTTTTTACGTGCCGCCTCTATTGCCCGATTCGTTCGACGAGAACGGCAATTTCAGCGACGATAGCCGGGTGCCTTTATCTTATTACCGAGAATTGTTCGGCCCCGATGTGGATCAAGCCCTGATCACCCTAAAGGCCGAGATGGCGCTCAAGCAGCAAAACCAACCCTCGGAACTGATGGATCTCTTGATCGCCAAGGATTGGAAATCCCTGTTCAAAATTACCGACGTCCAGGAACTCTAGAGCATTTTCATGAGTCAATTAATCTCGGAAATGCTCTAGTAAGATGAGCGCGAACTCTGTCTCTTACTGAACGGCGGGGACGATATGCTCGCCGATCAACTTGATGCCGGTGGCCGGGTCGTCATGGACCCGAAGTGCGATCTCGTTTAAGCCCGCAGCCTCCAACTCTTTCATACGTTCGATTTCACGGTCGATGTCATTTAAATCTCCGGTCGACGAAATTCGGTCAATCAGCTTGTTCACAATATCTTCGGGCACCCCTTGAATATTGCCGGAGCGGTCGCCGAAGGCTCTCCAAAAAGCTCCCATGTGTTTCTGAACCAAGTCGCTTTCTTCTTTTTCCAAAACTACTTCCGTGTAATTGGGATATAACATTCCACGCAAAATAAGTTCCCGGCGTGCCTCGCGCATAGACTCTTCCTTGTCCTCCTTGATGTGCCAAGCCCAAAAATTGCTGATGGCGAATGGTTCGCCAGACCGGCCGTGCTCGGCAAGACCTTTTTCGGCTAGTCCCGCCACGTTGCGTATCATGGATGGAACAAGGTCGCTTCCCATCAATCCGTCGGCCAAGCGCGTAGCCATGTTGATCATTTTTGGTCGGCCTGCAGCGACATAGATCTGCGGTGGTGTATCCGTGGCCCAACGACGAGGTTGATAATTTTTGACTTGGTAGAAATCTCCATCATAATTCAAAACTTCGTTGGCCGTGGCGCCTCTTAAAATCTCGATACATTCGCCTACATTCTCCGCCAATTTCTTTCGCTTTCCGGCCATGGCTTCCAACACGCCCCCGCCACCGCCGACCGCAATCATGGCGCGCCCCCCGCTCATTTCATTCAGCGTCAAAAGTGAATTGCACATGATCAACGGATGCATTTCCATCGGGCTTACCGCAAGGGGTCCCAGTTGAACTTTTTTTGTAGTGTCTGCGGCACCGACGAGGCTCATGAACGGGTTTCGTTCCGATGCGTAGCTTGCCGACCAAACAGCTCTAACGCCATAACTCTCAGCAAGTGCGGCGAGTTCAGCATTCTCTCGAGCGGATGTAAATTCATTGAGAATGATGTCAATCTTCATGGCTTTCCTCTGTTATTCTGATGGTATCTGTGTCATCTGGTTGCCCGGAATTGTAGGTGCGTACGGACTCAGCAGAGCATATGTTGTTGCAAAATTTTCTATTGGATGGCGGCACCGTCATTGAGGCGTGATATTATCTCACCAATCATGCGCTTTAGTTGAATTGACCGGCCAGGCCATTCGATATCAAATCCAAGCCACGGACATGTGGATCTTCCATCGGATGGGCCGTCGGCGCCCAGGATTGGTTTGCTTGTTTCGAGCAAGTGAAGGATTCTTTATTTTCTTGATATAAATCAAATGCTTATAGAGTGTTTCCAGGAAAAGTGGACCCGGTTTTCCGTCCGGAAACACGATAAAACAACAACTTAGGGTCAGGTTTTGATTCCATCAAAACCGGAAAGACCCTAGACAACGCATTGGATTTGAAAATCACGATATTGTGACGGCTGCCGTGCGGCCAAAGGGGTCCACGGTGAAGACCGCTTCCAAGGGCAGTTGGCAGATATCCCATTTCACGAGATGCTACGCAATATTCTGCGGCAAAGGCTTAAAAGGAGACAATGCTCATGTCATTAGAGCGCATTCAGGAAAAGTGGACCCGATTTTCCGTCCGAAAACGCGACCAAACTAGGAATCTAGAGCATTTTCATGAGTCAATTAATCTTGTGCTGGCTGTCTTATTGGGTGTCTTAGTCTCTTTTGGAATTATCGGGCCGGCCTGGGCCGACTTGCGGGCAGACAAGCCGACCATATTGATCACTGGATCCAATAGAGGCTTGGGCTTGGAGTTTGCGCGTCAATATGCGGCCAAAGGCTGGAACGTGATTGCCACATGCCGTCGTCCTGAAGAGGCAGAAGATCTGAAAGCGCTGGCGTTGGAGCAAAGTCAGGTCGTCATTGAAAAAGTGGATGTGACCAGTGATGCGGACGTTGCCGCCTTGGCGTTGAAATATCGCGACCAGCCTGTCGATATTCTGCTCAACAATGCGGGAATTTATGGCGATGTAAAGAAACAAAAAATGGGGGCCTTGGAGTTTGACGAACTTGAGAAAGTCTTTGCGGTAAACACGTTTGGCCCCCTGCGTATGTCGCAGGCATTTCTGGAAAACGTTGCCGTCAGTGAGCAGAAAAAAATCATTAGTTTGGGGGGCGGTATTGGGACACCGCGCATTGGCCCTCTGGTACCTGATGATTACTTTTTCAAGATGAGCAAAGCAGCTCATCTGATGGCCATGGCCACGTTGCAAGCCAAAGTTCGCAAGAGAGGTATTATCGTTTCAATGATTTCACCGGGTATGGTCGCGACGCAACATTTGGTCGATTCCGGGTACACGGGAAAGTCTATCAGTGCGGCAGAAAGCGCCGCCCTCGTTATCGAGCAAATCGGTCGGTTGGATGACTCATTGGGCGGAAAATTGATCAATTATAATGGCAAGATTACCCCATACTAGAGCGCATTCACAAAAAGTGTACGCGGTTTTTGGGTTCGAATGCGCGACAAAACAAAGACCTAGAGCACGTTAGTGATTCCATCTTTTGTGAACGTGCTCTAGCGTCGACTCAAGGCAGCACAAGGGCGTCGGAAAGAATGAGGGTGTCACATTTCATTCTGCCGCCGATTTGTGCCTCTCTCTGGCCCCTATGAGCGGGATTGCATCAATCGCCCAATTTTTGCTGAACCGGCGTTCCGGACAAGGAATGGCGTAAGCCGTCTTATCTTTGGTCCGATTGACTGTTCCAACATCGATGCGCCAGCCCCGAGATTGCCACTCTCGCAGTTTGTCGCGATAGCGCGCGATGGCCGCATCATGAATGACGAACACTTCATGGGTGTTGGTCGGAGGTGTCACCACGGGCCTCACGGCTTCCAGCACATCACGATCTTGTTCCGCCACCACCCGATTGCGTTCTATAAACCGGGCATCGTCTTCTCGATCGGTCAAGAAATTTCGCATGTTCAAAAGAACGACTTTTGTATGATTCTCATCAATAGGTGTTTCGAATAAATATTGATGTATGAAAACTTCTTTCGTTGGATGAATGTGAGTCCAAAGTGTCGATACGCCGTGATGTCCCGTGCCGCCCTCTATCACGGCATTGACTTCCCGCTTCGAAGCCTCTCGCATTTTTTCATCATGCAGGGGGGGGTGCTTCACGTTCGGCGCGAAACCCTGTCCCCCATTCCGTCTCAATCAGATCGAGGGGTGGAAGTTGGTAATCGTCTCTCATTCCCTTAAAGCCATGAGTTGGATGCACATATTCATTGTGGGCATTGTCGATGCCATTCTCGATGGATCGTTTGTAATCGATCGCCCATTCGAAAACTTGATGCGTGAAGGTCCAGCCATCTTGATCCCATTCCTCGATCTGCAAAATAGGTGGCCGCTCTTGTTCCGGAAGATCCCCCAAAAAGGCGAAGATGAGTCCGTATTTTTCCTGTGTCGGATAGGAATCGACCTTGGCGCGGGCGGGAATGTTGGCTTTCCGGCCCATGGAGGGAACGCGAATGCACGCCCCGGTGCCATCGAATTGCCAGCCATGATAGGGGCATTCAACGCAATCGCCTTTGATCTTGCCGGTGGCCAGAGATCCCCCGCGATGCGCACAGACGTTACTTAAGCAACTGACATGACCCGCAGTGTCGCGAAACAAAACGAAATCTTGCCCCAGCATGCGAACATATACGGGGGTATTCGTTACATTTTCACTCAGTTC
>SMXP01000116.1 GCA_004356335.1 Alphaproteobacteria bacterium
CGTTGCAAGAGACCACCTAAAATGACGCCGTCCAGCTAAAAGGCATGCCTGACAGTCGACATGATAAATCGTCGCCATTTTCTGCAAACCGCCACCGCCATGGCGGCGCTGCCGGCCGTAAGTGGGTGCAGCCAAGGGGAAGACTTGCCCTTGCCGCCCGACGTTTACGTTGGCCCGTTCGGTGCCGATTCCACGGCGGAGGACGTGACCGCAGGACTTGATCTGACCGGCAAGACGGCGCTCATCACCGGCGCCACTTCGGGCCTCGGTTACGAAACCATGCGGGTCCTCGCCATGCGCGGCGCCCATGTCATCGGCTCCGGACGCACCATGGAAAAAGCGCAAACCGCTTGCGACAGCGTGCAAGGAAAGACCACGCCGGTGGTTTGCGAACTGACGGATTTTGAGTCCGTGGCGAGCTGCGTCACGCAGGTCCGGGCGTTGGATACGCCCATCGACATGCTGATCTGCAATGCCGGAATCATGGCGTTGCGTGAGCGCGAGCTGGTCTATGGCCTTGAGAAACATTTCGTGGTCAACCATCTGGGACATTTCATCCTGGTCAATGGACTGTTGGACCTGGTGACCAGCGCCCCGCAAGGCCGCGTGGTCGTGTTGTCCAGCGGGTCGGCCACGCGCAGCGCACCCAAGGAAGGCATTTTGTTCGACAATCTTTCCTTGGACGGAGTTTACGAACCCGAAATGGGCTATGGCCATTCCAAATTAGCCAATGTGTTGTTCTCTTTGGAATTGGCCCGGCGATTGGAAAAGACCAACGCCACATCGAATGCCCTACGGCCGGGCGTCATCATGACCAATCTGGGCCGCCACTTGCCCCAATGGCAGATCATCGTCTCGCGCCTGTTCGGATGGTTGTTCATGAAATCGCTGGCCCAGGGAACGGCAACCACCTGTTATGTGGCAACCTACCCGGCTTTGAATAAAACCAGCGGACACTTTTTTGAACACTGCAATCCCCATCGCCCCGGCGGTCACACGGAAAACGCCGACATGGCAAAAAGATTGTGGGATGTCTCACAAGAGCTCACGTCGGATTATATAAGTTAAAAACGCCCGCGGCCGATCAATCGTCCTCCTGCGGGGGCAAGGCCGGGATCATGCGGCGCAACAGATTATCTTTGACATGGAATTGATGATAAAGCGCGGCAAGTGAATGAATGACCAGAAGGCCGATCATTATCCGCGAGCCCTGTTTGTGAATAAAACTCGGAAGTTCAAACCAGAACGTCGGCGCATGGGCCTCAGAGTTAAGATAAAACAGATTAAACGGTGCTATTTCGTATGGCGCTGAAAAAGTGGATAAGAATCCCAAGAGCGGCGTTAGGAACATCAAAACATAAAAGGCGCGATGGACCGAAATGGCCACTCGATACTGCCACAAGGGCGTATTCTCCACCATGGGCGCCGACCCCCGTCGCAAAAACCAAACGATACGCAACACAACAAGGGCGAGGATGATGAGCCCCATGCCGGTATGGAACGTGACCATAGGCGGGCGCTGGTCAAAAGGCATTCCCTCTATTTCCGGCGGGAAAAAAATCTGCCGAATGAGCAAAGCCCCAATGACCCAATGAAACAGGATGGAAAGGGGATCATAGACATAGGTCCGACCGCTCCACGTGGATCGCTTGTTATTGTTTTCTTGGCTTAACACGCGTCGCTCCTATGCCTTTTCTTTGGAACGGCAAAGACTAGAGCGCATTCACAAAAAGTGTACGCGGTTTTTGGGTTCGAATGCGCGACCAATAACAAAGACTAGAGCGCATTCAGGAAAAGCATGCCCCGGCGAAGGCCGGGGTGGACCCGGTTTTCCGTCCGAATGCGCTCTGACAATTTGAAAGTAATCACGATCTTTTCAGTGGAACCGCGCTTCCACAATAAACCCTTCAATCGTCTCTTCGCCCAGCGCCCTGCACGCTTCCAAGCGATGCAGGCCTTCGACCAAAATGAAATGGTCCTTATCCGGTCGCACCATGATCGGGGTTAGCTGTCCCTCTTCCAGCATGCTCTGGGCAATTTCATCCACGGTCTCCGGCTTGAGCGTTTTGCGCCGTTTGACCGGTACATAGATATCTTCAATTTTGAACGTCTGCTTCTGAAACATATCAACAGCTACCCACCCTGATTATGGCATCGGCAAGACGGAACATAAACCCTCCATCTCAAGGCGCTCAATCCTTTCCGCCAATATTTCTGAGATTCACCGCCTCGACGCTGCCTGTTTACAATCGACCAGCAGGCGGCATTTGTTCCGCATTTATGACAAGACTATTGACTAATCACCGCTCTCGTCGCCTTTAATGTCGTTAACGAACCCCTGCTTTTCAGGAAAATCGCCGGGGGACAAAGGAGGACAAAAACGATGAGCGTTGCCCATAAATGGTTGGAACAAGATCCGTGGCCGACAAAGCAAATGTCACGAGACATGTTGGAAAGTCGAATTGAGCGCGTGCTCACCTTAACCAATATCGGTTATCTGGGGACGGTGAGCAAAAGCGGATCGGCCATAGTCAGCCCCTTGGAAGTTTATGCCGAGGGTTTATCCGTATATTTCTTGCCCCAACCGGGCAGTCCCAAGCTCAAAGCCATGCAGCGGGATCCCCGTGTATCGCTTGCCATCGCCAATCCCATGGCCGGCTGGGCGTGCGTCATGGGCGCGCAATTTTTCGGGAACGCGACCTTGCTCGAGGTCGATACACCCGAATGGGAGCACGGCATGAAGGTTTTCAAATGGGTCGGATCGTCCTTTGAATTGGGGCGCGATTTGTCCGGACCGCCGAGAACGATGATTGCTCGATTGGACCCGGACCGCATCGTCTACACCGAGCATCTATTACGCAAGCAAGGTTACGCGCCCCGGCAGATTTGGCGAAAAGATTCTGACGACGTGCAGGTTGTACAAGGAACCGCCAAATTTAAACCGGTATAACCAGATGTTGGGCATCGTTGGGCCGGACGGAAAACCGGGCCCACCCCGGCTTTCGCCGGGGCATGCTTTTCCTGGAAACACTCTAAAGGCCGTCAGCTTACGGAATAGCCGCGGGCCTCGAGACAGGCGGTCATTGCGCGATTATAATCATCGCGCCCATAGGTGGCGGCGGCCTGAGCTTCCTGTTTGGATTTCTTACCCTTGCGGTTGCCGATAAAGCCACCGAGCGCACCGCCAGCCAGCGCCCCGAAGCCCGGCTTATCGCCAATCACTTCCCCGAGAATCGCACCGCCGGCGGCACCGCCCACAGCGCCAATGGCTGTATTCTTGACTACTTTGCCCTTGCCGGCATCCTGTTCGCCGGAAGCATAAAACGGATCATAGCCGGTTTGTTGCGACGCCCAGCTGCGGCATTCGCCCTCATCGATGGCCTGATGCTCTGGCGATTGACCCTCCGCCGGGTAAACGAAAATATCCTGCTGGGCCCAAGCGGCCGCGGTTAAGCTGACGCCGACAAAACCAGCCAGGATAAGGGAAACTTTCCGCATGTGACATCTCCTTTTACGTATGATTACAAAGAGTAAACGAAAAATGGTGCCAAAAAGTAAACGAGGCGATGATTAAAACTGCCCAGCGATCTAACACCAACGATTATGAACGACACATGAAGGGCCGACAAGAACCGATCTTGCCCCGGTATAATCGGCTCTTTTTCATTAAAATTTTAGTTTTCGATCATGGCGCGTGATATCGCATTCATACTTAACGTTTATCCAGTGCAGTAATCTCTTCCAAGCCCGCCGGATCCTGGTGGATAATGATTTCCGCGCGCGGAAACGTGTTCAAAAGTTGTTGTTCCACCTCATCGGCGATTTCATGGGCCCTGACCAGAGAGATGTCGGCATCGAGTTCAAGATGTAATTGGATGAAATCAAGTCGCCCGGCCGACCGCGTGCGTAAATCATGAACGTCCAACACATCCGGATGTTTCATGGCCATGTCGCGCACGCGCATTCTTTTGTCGTCGGGGAATTCCCTATCCATCAGTTGATCGTAAGACTGCCGAACAATCGTCCAGGCAGCCCATACGATATAAACGGCAACGCCCAGACCGATCGCCGGATCGATCAGCGGCAGACCGGCAATCCCGGATAACAGCAGGGCGGCGATCACCGCCACATTCATCAAGAGGTCACCTTTATAATGCAACTCATCGGCCGAGATGACGAGCGATCCCGATCGTTGGATCACCTTGCGTTGAAACCGCACCAACAAAAGTGTCAGGATGATCGAGATGACAATAACGACGACACCGATCAACCCGTTCTCGACGGATTTAGGTGTGCCGATCCGTTGCAAACATTCATACACAAGATAAAGCGCGGACAATGCGATGATCAATGCTTGTCCAAGGCCCGCCAATGCTTCTACTTTTCCATGTCCGAAGCGATGTTCTTCGTCACGCGGTAAGAGCGCCTTGCGCACCGCAATCATATTGACCAGCGAGACGGCCACATCAAGCATGCTGTCGAATAACGAGCCGAGCAAAGCCACCGATCCGGTGAACCACCAAGCTATCGCCTTAATGACAACTAATATTCCGGCGGTCGAGACGGCGGCATAGGTCGCCGACCGCATGAGACTTTCGGCCTCTCGGTCCACCCGTGATATTCCGTGACTATGGCTTGTTTGAGTCGCTTCAGTCATATACGTCGCCTAGAGTGTTTCCAGGAAAAGTGGACACCGGTTTTCCGTCCGGAAACACGATAAATCAATAACTTAGGGTCGGGTTTTGATTCCATCAAAACCGTAAAGACCCTAAGGGTACAAGCGCTCTGTTCGCCAATCTTTGTGTTCTAAACTATTGCGAATGAAAGTTCGACGATCATGCAATCGAAAGGGTCGATGGCGCCAGAATTCATAACTTAAGGGCATGATCCGATAGCCGGACCAAAATGACGGTCGCTCAGCCGCTTTGAACGCATATTTCGCGGCATATTTCGCGGCTGCCTTTTCCAAGGCAAATCGACTTTCCAATGGCCGCGATTGCTTCGACGCCCAAGCGCCGATCTGACTATCTTTGGATCGCGTTGCAAAATACGCATCGGCCTCTTCGTCGGTCACTTGCTCGGTCGGCCCTTGAATGCGCACCTGCCTGCGCAAACTCTTCCAATGAAAACACAAGGCGGCATTGGGAGTCATCCTCAGTTCGTGTCCCTTGTCGCTTTCCAGATTAGTGTAGAACACATAACCACGCTCGTCGAATGCCTTCAAAAGAACCATGCGGACATTAGGCACCCCATTATCCGTAACGGTTGCAAGCGCCATGGCGCCCGGGTCGTTGGGCTCACGTTCTTGCGCCGCCGCGTACCACTCGGCAAACAAGTGCAATGGATCGACAGTCGAGAACAGCCGATCGTCATGTTGTTCGTCTTGTTCGGGTGATCCCGCATCAACCATAATTATTCATCCTTGGTTCAGGCCTGGATCTGAATAACCTATCGAAACTCCACATCTAGCCCACTGTCTTGCTATTGTATGATAACCTCAATTCATGGAAAACAGACTTTGGATTAAAGGGATCAGGAGACCATGACAACATCCAAAACAGCATTAGCCGCTGTGGTCGCGGCTTCACTAGGCCTCGCATCATGCGAAACCGGTCCGACCAACGAAGATATCGGCTTTCTGCTCGGTGCCGCGGCCGGCGGATTGATCGGCTCCCAGTTCGGCTCGGGCTCGGGCCAGTTGGCCTTTACCGCCTTAGGGGCGGTTTTAGGTGGCTTCGCGGGTCGGGCGGTGGCGCGCCGGCTTACCCGGCAAGATCATGCTTATATGAACGACGCGGCCTACCGGGCCGTTGATACGGGCCAGCCAACCAACTGGAGCAACACGGAAACCGGCCATTATGGCTCCGTCGCACCGAGCCAATCCTATGTGCAAGGGGGTCAGACCTGCCGCAACTTTAGCCAATCGGTGACCGTCGGCGATGACACCGGCAGCGGCACCGCAACGGCGTGTCAATTGCCCGATGGATCCTGGCAAATCAGACAAACCTAGAGCGCATTCAGGAAAACCGGTGGCCACTTTTCCTGGAAACACTCTAGCGCCCGGGGATTGTCTTAACGCTTTGGTATCTTCGGCCCTCTAGCCTTATCAAAATCCCGCTACAAAGCGGAACCCACGCCCCCAGAACGTATCGATAAGGTTGGCGCGAAATGCTGCGTGACCCCTACCAAGTCTTAGGTGTTGCCAAAGATGCCGGCGACGCCGAGATAAAGGCGGCCTATCGGTCCCTGGCCAAGCGATATCACCCGGATATGTTTCCCGGGGATCAAGCCACGCTCGAAAAGTTTAGAGTCATTTCCGAGGCCTATGACGCCGTGCGCACCCTGTCGCACAAAGCACCGAGTCCTCAGAGATCAAAACGCCGCGCGCGCCGTGCGATGCCCCAAGCGGACCGGCAACAGCACAAAACCGCAGCCAAAGCAGCGGAAAAAAATGGTGCCTCCGAGCCTTCGAAGTCTGACGGAGAACCGGCCGCCGATTTCATAAGCGGCATCAAATCGGCCGGCAAGGGAACTTTCGAAAAACGCGACGGCGATATTCGTTATCAGCTCGACCTGTCATTCGAGGAAGCTTGTCTCGGCACGACGAAACGCATGAAATTACCCAACGGCAGGAAATTTGATGTCGGTATTCCCGGCGGCATTTGCCAAGATCAACAAATCCGTCTGCCCACTGACGGGGGTGACCTTGCCCACGACAATCAATCAAGCCATGTCATTGTCAGCATTAACATCAAACACCACCCGCATTTCCAACGCCATGGGACGAACGTCCATCTTGAATTGCCGGTCACCCTCGTGGAGGCTGTGGTCGGAGCAAAAATTCGGATTCCGACAATTGATGGATCGGTCATGTTGACCATTCCACCCGGCTCCAACGGAGATACGATTTTCCGTTTGTCGGGCAGAGGCGCCCTGGCGCAAGGTTTAACAGAATCCGGCGACCCGATCCACGGCGACCAATATGTCAG
>SMXP01000117.1 GCA_004356335.1 Alphaproteobacteria bacterium
CCACCTGGAAAAGGCTCTGTTGGGCCGCGGTTTTAGGCTAGACCCCCGTTCACAATTCATTGAATCAGGCAACGGGGGTCTAGATTCTTTAGTGGTCGCGCATTCGAACCCAAAAACCGCGTACACTTTTTGTGAATGCGCTCTAGCATTTTCGAGCGAAGTAGACACCGGTTCGCGTTAAGAAAATGCGACCAAACAAGGACTTAGAGCGTTTTCACGATTCCGTTAAGTTCGGAAACGCTCTAGAATTCCAGCTCGGCGAACGGGTCCCCGTCGCTTTCCTTGTCGAACTCGAAGAAATCCCAAGCGGCCGTCATATGGCGAGGCAGGTCCGCCACAATCTTGATTTGGCCACCCCGTGGATGAGTGAATCCAAGAAAACGCGCGTGCAGATAAAGCTTATCCTCCAGAACAGGACCCAAATTGAGCCGGGCTTGGTCTCTGCCATATTTGCGGTCGCCCACAATAGAATGACCGATAGCGGCTGAATGCGCCCTAAGCTGGTGGGTCCGGCCGGTAAGCGGCATCAGAGCCAACCAGGACACTTGTCGGCCCGCTTGGGCAATGGTGGCATAATAGGTAATGGCGGACTTGGCCTGCTTCGTAGGGGCAGTGGTCGGTTGCATGAGTTCCCGTCCGTATTGTGCCGACCCAGCCGATTTTTTCTCCAGAGACAGTTCAATCATGCCCCGAGCCGGTCGCGGGACACCGCAACAAAGAGCCCAGTAGACTTTACGCATTGTCTTGGCTTTGAAGGCGCGTGCTAGTGCCGCCGCCGCGCCGGGAGATCGCGCCAACAACAAGATCCCACTGCTGTCACGATCGAGCCGGTGCACCAGACGCGGGCGGTCGGGCTTGCCGAAGCGTAGGGCCTCTAGCATGGCATCGACATGCCGCAGGGTCTTTGTGCCGCCTTGGACCGCAAGGCCGGATGGCTTATTAATCGCCATGACATGGTCATCTTGATAAATCACCAGGTCGCGGATAAACGCCGCATCATCAGCACCGACTTTTTTGTATTTCTCCGGCGCCCTCGCTTGGCCCTTCATCGCAGGCGGTAAACGGACGGTCTGACCGGCATCAAGCCGGGCATTGGTCTTCGCCCGAGACCCGTCCACGCGCACTTGGCCGGTCCGGATGCATTTGGCGATGAGGCCGTAGGCAAGACCGGGAAAATGACGCCCAATCCACCGGTCCAGACGCATGCCGGCCTCGTCCGGAAGCACTTCACGATGTTCGACATCCGTCATTAAAGCCAACTGCGAGTCACGGCCAATCCGGCAAACAGAGCGCCGACCGACAAGACGACCGACACCAGAGCATAAAGCGCGGCGCGGCTAATCTCATTACGCTCCAACAACACACTGACATCTAGGGAGAAGGCGGAAAAAGTGGTGAACCCACCCAATAAACCGATAACCAAAAACGCCCTCGACGGCGGTGACAGAGACAAGCGCAAGGCGGATAACTCCACAATCACTCCCATGGCAAACGATCCCAGCACATTGACTGTTAGCGTCCCCCAAGGAAAGTTCGGGCCGAGCAATCTCAACGCTTGCGCGGCGATCAAATAGCGGCCCACAGCCCCAACAGCGCCGCCCGCCGCGACGGCCAAAATCATTCGCATGTCTAGCTGGTCCCCATCGGTTTGTTTCGCGTCTTCTTGTCGTGTCCGTGCGCCATCTCCGCGCGCATCTTCCGCCAACGCTCAAGCCGCCCGGCCAATTCCTTTTCAAAGCCGGCGCCTTTTGGTGCGTAGAATTCTTGCCGCGCCATCTCCTCGGGAAAATAATCTTGGCCGGAGAATTGATCCGCCGTGCCATGATCGTAAACATAGCCGGAGCCATAGCCCAATTCTTTCATAAGCTTGGTCGGCGCGTTGAGAATATGTTTTGGCGGCATCAAGGAACCCGATTCCCTTGCCGCAGCCGCCGCCTTGCTTTGCGCCCCATAGGCCGCATTGGATTTGGGCGCCATGGCAAGATAAATGGCCGCCTGAGCAATCGCTAATTCTCCTTCGGGACTGCCCAGAAAATCATACGCGTCTTTTGCGGCCAAGGCTTGCACCAGCGCCTGAGGATCTGCCAGGCCGATATCTTCGACGGCCGCGCGCACCAGGCGACGCACAATGAATAAAGGCGCTTCGCCCCCTGCCAGCATCCGCGCGAGCCAATACAAAGTGGCATCCACATCGGACCCGCGAATCGACTTATGCAACGCGCTGATCAGATTATAATGTTCTTCTTCACCTTTATCGTAAAGCGGTGCACGGCGCTGGACGGCGGTGACAAGCCCCGCCGTATCCAAATCGCTCGCCAAATCGAGCTCGAATAACTCTTCCGCAAGATTGAGCACGTATCGGCCGTCACCATCCGCCATAGCACGCAAGCTAACGCGCGCTTCATCCGTTAAGGGAAGCCGTTTTTGTTCGGCTGCCTCTGCCCGGCTGAGCAAAATTTCTAAGGACGCGTCATCCAGTCGATTGAGCACAAGCACCTGCGCACGAGACAGCAGGGCCGCAATGAGTTCGAACGATGGATTTTCGGTCGTGGCCCCCACAAGAATGATGGTGCCGTCTTCCACATAAGGCAAAAAGCCATCCTGTTGGGCTTTATTGAAACGATGTATCTCGTCGACGAATAGTAGGGTGCCCTGTCCGGTTTCGCGCCGACCTTTGGCGGCCTCGAATATTTTCCTTAAATCCGCAACGCCGGAAAAAACAGCGGATATTTGTTCGAATGTCAGCCTGCTTTGTTGGGCAAGCAAGCGGGCGATCGTGGTTTTGCCTGTTCCCGGCGGCCCCCACAATATGATCGAGGCCAATCGATTGTGATCGATCATTCGGCCGAGCGGGCCCGCGGTGCTCAACAAATGATCCTGGCCCACCACGTCATCCAACGTTTCGGGTCGCAAGCGGTCCGCAAGTGGCCTTGGCGCCCCTTTTTCCAGACCCGCCGCTTCGAATAAATTGGTCATTGATCGCTATCCGCGGATTGATATATTGAGCGTGCGGTCACCGCGCCGAATGGTTAAATCCCAACGTCCAATAGGTCGACGAACCAGTTGTTCCAACGTATCTACGGCATCAATTTCTTGTCCGTTGACCGACAAAATAATGTCGCCGGCCTTGAATCCGTAGCGATTGGCCAAGCTGCGCCCTGCTATGTCCGCAAGCACCACACCTTCCTGCATCCAATCAAACCCCCTCTCTTCGGCGAATGCCGGCGATAGGTTGGCCACCGTGGCACCCGAGAAGGGGTGGTTGCCGGACAGCGTGGTCAGATTGCGGGGTGGGTTTTCGGGCGGCGCTATTAATTTCACCTTTGTCGTCAACTCACGCCCATTGCGCACATAGCCGATGACCACCTTATTCCCAATTTTCTTCGTGGCTATTCGATAATTGAGACTTTGCGGGTCGAACACAGAAAAATCATCGACCGATATGATGACATCCCTGACGCGCAAACCTTTCGAAAGGACCGGGCTCGCGGAATGAATTTCGTTGATCAGCACGCCGACCGGACGATCCAGGCCCAAAGATTCCGCAAGTTCGGACGTTACCACTTGTCCCTTCACGCCTAACCAGGGGCGCATCAGGCGACCGTCGCTGGTCGCAGACTCCACTACATTGCGCACCATATTCGACGGGATGGCGAAGCCAATACCGTTGGAACCGCCACTTCGCGAGAAAATAGCCGTATTCACACCAACCAGGTTACCGGAGATATCGACAAGAGCCCCCCCGGAATTTCCCGGATTGATGGCCGCATCCGTTTGAATGAAAAACTGGTAGTCACTGATGCCCACTTGCGTTCTCGCGACGGCCGATATGATACCGCTGGTGACGGTCTGACCGACGCCGAAGGGGTTACCGATCGCGAGCACCAGATCGCCCACTTCGACGAGATCTGAATTGGCGAAGCGAAGGCTTGGTAACTTTTCACCCTTGGTATCGATGCGCAGCACAGCCAAGTCCGTGCGTTCGTCGATCAAAATGATTTCCGCATCATATTCGCGCCGATCGCTTAAAACGACGGTAAATTTCTCACCGCCTTCAATGACGTGATTATTGGTCACGATCACACCATCGGAACCCACAATGACGCCGGAGCCGAGAGAATTTTGTATACGTTGTCGCGGCACACCCAAGCCCCGGCGACCAAAGAAAAAGTCAAAAAACGAATTATCGGACAAAGCGGATCGGTTTCGAACAACCCGTTTGGTGTAAACGTTGACCACGGCGGGAGTGACTTGCCTGACGATCGGCGCAAAGGAAAGTTGGATGTCTTTCGGACTCGCGGGGACAACACGTTCTTGCGCATTGCTCATAGATGTGAAAAAGACGCCGGTACTCACTATGAGCACAGACGCGACGGCGATCAAACGTCCAATCGAGGCCCTCAAGATCGGGGGACTATTCAAATCGTCATTGAATTCATAAAGATACATTCGGCTCATCTCTTGTCGCCCTGCGGCGATTTGAAGGTTTCCCCGTTTCCGGTTTGTCAACTTAATCCGCCCGGCCTGAAAAACACCGCATCGAATTGCAGTTGCCGGCCAAGTTCGGAACTAAAAGAGACATCTTCGACCATCCATAATTCGAAGCCTCTGTCTGCCATCCACCGTAAATAATAATCATACAATTTCTCGCCTTCATAAAGGGCAAGTAGTGAGAGCTCCAACTTAAATCCAAAGATCGACGGCAACAGGCCGTCGCAGCCCTCCAGCACATCGGCTTCATAACCCTGGGTATCAATCTTAACAAACAGGCGGTCGTTTGGATCCACCGATTTCGGCACTTCTTGATCCAGCCGTTTGAGGTCGATGGTTTCCTGACCCACTATTCGACTTTTCGGTTTCATGCCAACGGTCTTGTCCCGTACTTTTTTGATCGAACTCCAATTGCTGGTAACGGCCAAATTAATTTCCACTTGACGTTCAGCAGTACCCAGGGCCATTTGAGGCGCAACGGACCAGTTTGGCCAGGCGCGCGCCGTCTCGCGCAATTCTTTATAAGCCTGAGAGGTCGGCTCGAACGACAACACTTTGCCGTCAAAACCGTGCTTGAACAAGGCCAATCCCGTCTGGCCAATATTCGCGCCGACATCAACCACACAATCAATGCGCTGAGCGCGAAGCGCTATGACGAGCCGGCCTTCCGGCGTTCGGTGGAGATGGCGTCTGCCATGAAAGTATTGTTGAATCTTGTTCAACACCAATGCCTTTCTGCCATCGTCCAGACCAGTTTTCTGCACAACAAGCCAAAAAGCGAAAGGACAGCCTAGCGGCTGCCCCCTATAAACGAAATTCGGCCCCGCCGATGCCGCCGACCAGCGGATTAGATTTGTTCTATCTCTTCTTCTTCCTTGACCTGAACCGGGCCTGAATCTTGTCCTTTGGCCTCTTCGTCACGATCGACGAATTCGATTACCGCCATAGGCGCGCCATCACCATAGCGAAAATTTGCCTTCATGATCCGCGTATAGCCGCCATGGCGGTTTTCATAGCGCGGGGCCAATGTATCGAACAATTTGGCGACCATGGTCTTATCGCGCACTTTTGCTATGGCGAGCCGGCGGGCATGCAAATTACCCTTTTTGCCCAACGTGACCAGTTTCTCGACAAAAGGCCTCAGCTCCTTTGCCTTGGGCAAAGTCGTCGTGATCTGCTCGTGCTTAATCAGAGCCGCGGACATATTTGCCAGCAACGCTTTGCGATGGCTTGATGTCCTATTCAGTTTGCGGCCCGCTACGCCGTGGCGCATTTTTCTTCTCCCGACATACCAGACAGGCGAATTCGCCGAGTGTCTATAGTGTTTCCAGAAAAACCGGTGCCCACCCCGGCCTTCGCCGGGGCATGCTTTTCCTGAATGCGCTCTAGACCCCGTTCACAATTCATTGAATCAGGGAACGGG
>SMXP01000118.1 GCA_004356335.1 Alphaproteobacteria bacterium
ATTCGAACCCAAAAACCGCGTACACTTTTTGTGAATGCGCTCTAGGCAGATAGGGGCTTTCAAGAGTAATGCCGCCGCCGCCCGACAGCGACCGGGTAAAATTTCTAAGGGGACGAAAACGCAGAATGCCCGACGTCGCCGGTGGCTCGGCGATCTGCCATTCAAATTGGGCGATGCCAGTGCCCGTAAAGTTGACGAGAGCCAAGGCGCGGAAGCGATCGTCCTTTAGCGGTGTCTTCACGCGACTGTCGTCTTCAAACCTGAGTTCGATACGCCGAATGCCGAAATTGGCGGCACCTGCTCCAACCGCTATGAGAGAAATCGTAGGCGACAAGGGGCTCCCCGCGCCATCCGTGAAGCTCCGACCGTAGCCAGCCGTTCCCGTTTCAAGCTTGGCAATTCGAAAAGCGACGTCACGCGGGACCAGCACGGTTTCAACAAAGATGATTGTCTCCGTTCCCGGGGGCGTGATGCTGGATAATCTCGAAAGTGTCGTGTTAACGAAACCGATCACGCCCCTACTAGGCAAAAGAAAGACACCCTGCGTTGATGTGACCAGCGCGTTGGGTGGGGTGGCGGATACAGTTCGTACGAGCGTCCAGGTCACGGTAAATGAAGAGGCGCTGCTAACAGAAATTGTTGTGGAGCTCGGGCTGACTGACGAGGACGTCAGGTCGGCCTTTGAGGCGGTCCCTGAGATACAAAGGACAAGCGCAATCCAGACAATCAGCAGCGCGCCGACTCGCTGTGGCGATACCGGTATGCTCCAATGACCCTTAAAAGCTGAAGGGCGACGTAAGTAACAATCGGCCAAAGACTTGGTACCTCGTGCCATCGTCTTGGACGCTGCCCGACATGGTGTATTCTCCCAGGTCAAGATGTTTGTTCGTGGCGGATCGGCTTCTTTCACTTTCCATAAAATAATTGGCGTTGATTTGACCACTCAGTCCGCCTTGCTGAATTTGGGCTCGGGCAAAACCCGAACCGGACGCAATGAGCCGGTCCAGAGGGTTATCGAGATCGTTGTCGAGCAAACGATAAGACGCATTTAGGCTATTCTCGCCGCTGACGGAGCTAATGATAGGTTGCTCGGAAACCGAAAATGTTTGTTCAACAAGGATTATCCATCGTCCCCGCGTTACAATGGATCCATCGGTTGAGACTTCCACAAGCTGTAATTCGTGTTGGCCGGTTGACAGAGGAGAGGGTGGCCGAAGCGTAAGGGTTTGATTATGGTAATTGGCCAACAATGTCACATCGATGGCATCGAGTTCCAAGCCGAGACGCGATAATGCGTCGGCTTCCACATCTTCTGAGAATGCAATTGTGAGAATGTCGCTGGGTCCGTAGGACTGACCGCTGGCGGGCGGCACCAGACTTGCCTGCCATTCGACTTCGTCGGCGGAGACCCGATCAAATACTCAGAGTAAGACCCAAGCATAGCCATAAGGCCGCTGCTGAGACGCGTGTCAAAGCCTTTTTAAGGCACCGCAGAATCACCCCAGCACCCCCCAACAGTGAACCTCTGCAACAAGCCTATATTGCCATGTGGCGCCACCAAAAGCCAGATTGCGTATTAATCCGATTACAGGCCGAGATTGCGCTGCGCCCTTAGCCTCGGCTATAAGCGGGCGATACGCGCACCCGTTAACCGGCCGCCATTTTTTCAGCACGCTTGGCCCGCCGCAATTGCACTTTCTCGGTAGCGGCCTTGGCGGACTCGGTGGCTTTGAAGATGAGAAGGTTGTCCAAGTCTTGGTCTGATGCCGGCGTGAGGGCAAGATCCATGTAGTCATGTTTCAAAGGATCTTTTTCCACGCGCGATCGAATGCGCGCATACTTCCAAGCGAGCGCCAGAAAACGAGCATGCTTGTGCACAATGTCCCGGAGATACCGGGGATAAAATGTGAACATGCTTTCGATAGGCATGCCGGGCCGCCGGTCGGTTCGATATCTGCGTCGGAATAATCCGCCCTGGAGGGGATGAACGCCCTCGATGGTTTGGCATCCGTAAAACCATAGGGCCTGTTTCATAATCTTCCCCGAATCTCCGCCGCTTGCGACAGCCCGCCTCATGATAGTTTCAACATGGCTATCTGTGAAAAACGCATGCCAAGCTTGGCGGTAGATATTCTGGAACTCTTCCTTAGACATGAGCGGATGGTCGGTGCAGACGTGCTCCACATCGTACTTGTTTAGATCCGGGTCCATCCAAACCCCTTTTGCATCCAGGATTTTGTGATCTTCCGACCCGGGTAATGGCGTGAGGCAGAAAAACTCGATCACGTCGATCGGAAGCTCGCGTTTAATGATCTCAATGTCGTGCAGGATGCGTTCCGGTGTGTCGTTTGGGAAACCGATGATGTAACCGCAATAGGTTATCGCCCCGATGTGCTTCCAGGCTTGCAACATCGCGCGGTATTCGGTGATCCGGTTTTGCTTCTTTTTTGCGCCGATCAGATTGTCCGGATTGATGTTTTCGAGTCCAATGAAGACACGTTTCACCCCGACTCGTCCGGATTTCTCGACAAAGTTGGGAATCAGGTGGCACAGGGTATCGACTTGAATGATGAAATCAAACTTCATGTCTTCTTCTTCACGGAGCTTGATGATTCGGTCGAATATGGCTTCCCAGTTCTTATTCCGAGCAAAATTGTCGTCGGTGATGAACAAAGACGTGATGCCCTGAGCATGGTTTTCCCGCAATGTGATTTCTATATCGTCAGCGGACCGGTAGCGCGACTTGCGTCCCTGAACATTGATGATGGTGCAGAAGCTACATTGAAAGGGACAGCCGCGGCCGCAATCTATGCTCGTGCGTGCCTTGAGGTTTCGCTTGATTATGTTGCTCGGCAATATCGGGGTAGGGGCACCCTCAAGTCCAGGAAGGTCGGACAGAAAGTTATAGAGCGGTTTCAGCTTGTTGTGATAGGCGTCCTTAAGCACGTCGTCTAGGCGACCTTCGGCCTCGCCCGCAAAGATCGAGATACCCAATTTCCACGCCTCTTGAATTTCAGCGGGAACCTCCGGCAGCATGGCCAGGGTACCACTAGTGTGGAAACCGCCGATGCAGACCGAAATACCGGCAGCTCGCAAAGGCCGAGCAATATCCACAGCCCGCGGGAACTGATTGGATTGCACCCCGATCAGAGCGACCAAACCTTTGCCGCCACTTGCTTCGATCTTACGGATTATCTTCTTGGTTTTGATACGTGTGTTGGTCTCATCACACGCGGTTATCTCTATATCAACATTTTCACCGAGAACACGCCGCGCGAGGCAATCAAGCGTAAGTCCATTCAAAACAGCCATGGTGTTCGACGGGATGTCTGAACGTACCCACTGAATAACATAGCCATCATCGTCATAATGCGATGGTTTGATCAGAAAAAGCTGGAAGGTTTCTCGATGTTCGCGACCCCCATGGTCCGACATGCCATTATTACCTTTGTGGTTACTACCGGACAGATCGCCTGTTGCTCATGGCTTTACATTAAAGCCAAAAAAACGAAATGTCTTCTAAATATCTGGTTTCATGGTCAACGGCAGAAAATTTGGCTGAGACGATGGCAAAATAACCGGCTGAGTGGCGTGTCACTGGCCGGCCGTGCCATTGGCACAACCTAATGATGTCGTCGGCATCAAACGAACGGCCGCCGTTACGCGCCGATGATGAGTGTTAGGCGACTTCGAATAAGCCGGCGGCTCCCATGCCGCCGCCGACGCACATGGTGCACACCACATATTTAGCACCGCGTCGTTTCCCTTCGATGAGAGCGTGACCGACCAGACGCGCGCCGGTCATGCCAAAGGGATGACCGATGGCGATGGCGCCGCCATTCACATTCAGAAGGTCGTTGGGGATCCCCAGCCTATCGCGGCAATAGATCACTTGAACGGCAAAAGCTTCGTTCAATTCCCACAGATCGATGTGATCCATGGTCAAGTCGTGATGTTTCAACAATTTGGGCACGGCAAAGACAGGCCCGATGCCCATTTCATCGGGTTCGACACCGGCCACCGCCATGCCACGATAAATCCCGAGCGGTTCCAATCCTCGTTGCTCAGCGGTCTTGCCGTCCATAAGAACGGCCGCCGAGGCGCCATCGGAGAATTGGCAAGCATTACCCGCGGTCACCGAGCCGCCATCCATGACCGGGGCAAGTTGCTGTAGCGCCTCAAGATTTGTTTCGGGCCGATTGCCTTCGTCACGTTCTAAGCAGGTCTCCCGATAAGAAATCTGTTTCGTCTGTTTGTCGGTCACCGACTTGATCGTGGGTATGGGTACGATTTCATCGTCAAACTTTCCGGCTGCTTGGGCAGCAGCCGTCCGTTGCTGGCTTTGCAGCGCAAACGCGTCTTGTGCCTCGCGCGACACGTGGTACCGGTTGGCCACCGTCTCGGCGGTGTCCAACATGGCAATGTAGGCGTCGTGGCTGGCCTGCACTACGTTGTCGTCCTTATTGGCTTCGACCAATGTCATGGCATGGTTTCGCGCCAGACTGATGGATTCCAAACCGCCGGCGACGACAATCGACATGCCGTCGAACAGGATTTGTTTGGCCCCTGTTGCAATGGCCATAAGACCGGACGCGCACAGCCGATCGATGGTCATGCCGGCCACGCTCGCGGGCAGGCGCGCCGCCAACGCACTCATGCGGGCAACGTTTCTTCCCGTCGTGCCCACTTGCATGGCGCAACCCATGACCACATCGTCGACTTCGCCGCCTTCTATATGGGCGCGATCAACCGCCGCCCGAATGACGTGGGCGCCCATGGTCGGGCCTTTGGTATTGTTAAAGGCGCCGCGAAACGCTTTGCCAATGGGCGTGCGCGCGGTGGACACGATGACCGCTTCTCTCATGGCAGGGGCTTTCCGTTTTCAGTCTATTGAACGCACGGCCAGCTGTGTCATGCAACAAGACACGTGATAAGATGACGCGTCATACCCCGAATAGTGGACGCGCCGGATGTGGAGTCTCGTGACGTTGTTCACATCCAGCCTTAATCGGCTGACCGGTATTTTCCCTTTTATACCGGTTTGTTTCCTGCGGCAAATTGACTAAGGTCGGCGGATCATGGTGCTTTGGTTTTTGATTATGGTCATTTCCGTCGTCTGCGTCGGGATAATCATGCGTGCCGTTTGGCAACAAACGGACGACGAACCGGCGGCGAGTCAATACGATGTGGAAATCTATCGGGATCAATTGGACGAGCTCGGTCGTGATATCGAACGCGGTGTGATCTCGGCCGACGAGGCCAAAACGGCGCGCGCCGAAATTTCCCGTAAATTGCTGGCGGCCCAAGAAAGAACCGCGGATGACGCGCAAGAACATCATGCCGTCGACCCGCGCCTGCGTGCGTCTGTGGCGATTGCCGTGGCGATTTTTGTCCCTGCCATTGCCTTAGGTCTTTATATAAGCCAGGGCTCGCCGGGTCTCCCGGGCCAATCCTTCGCCTTGCGCCAGACCACCATGACTGCGGCACAATGGCAGGCGCAGCAATTGGCCGAGGAAATGGCCGCTTTGGAGGTGCGTCTCGCTCAGAATCCCGAAGATGTGCAAGCATGGCGCTTACTGGGACAAAGCTATACGGAGCTTCGTCTATACGCCAAATCGGCGGACACATATGATCGAGCGATTGCCGCCAATGGACCCCTGATCGACCTGCTGCTCAATAGAGGGGTCGGGCTGGTCTTTGCCGAAAATGGCGCTGTGTCGGCGGCGGCGCGTTTATCCTTCGAAGCGGTGATCGAGCAAGAGCCCGATAACAGTCTGGCTCACTATTTTCTGGGTGTCGGTGCCGCCCAGCAACAAGATTATCCGCGTGCGGTCGACTATTTAATGAAGTCTTTGGCCAATGCGCCACCAGACGCACCCTGGACCGATGAAGCCAACAGACAATTGACAATTTTGACCGAACAAATGAACGGCGCGGTCAATACGCCTTTGCCCGCCCTTGAAGACGATGCGCCCGCGGCGCCGCTGCCGGCCATGGTACAAAACATGGTGACGGGTCTCGCGGCGCGCCTGGCCGACAATCCGCAAGATTTGGAAAGTTGGTTGCTGCTCGTGCGATCTTATGTGGTGATGGGCGACACGACAGCCGCGCGCGACGCGTTGACAACGGCTCGAGACGCGTTTCAGGACGACAAAGACGCATTAGATCGACTAACGGCCTCTGAAGACGCGTTTCAGCTTAGAGATTAGATGCGGCTTTAGGCAGGGAATGGTCGCTCGGGAATCCGGTTTTGATCGCTTCAATGGTGTTATCCCGGCAATCGATCATGCGGTCTCGAATATCCGTGAGTTGGGCCGCTTTATCGAGACTATCTACTGGCCGGCCCGTGCAGTGGGCTTCGAGTTCGGCGGCAAGCGCGCTCAGCAGATTGGCGCCAACCTGACCCGCGACAGCCTTAAGTTCGTGGGCGGCGCATTGAATCCTGTCAAGATCACCATTGATATCCGTTGACGCGATTTGTTCCAGCAATCGGTCGATATCGGTCATAGAATTACGTATCAAAGTCGATAGGCTGTCACTAGAAATGACCTCGCTCATTTGTTCGAGAATATGGCCATCGAATACGGCACCATCCAACTTCTCGTCTGATTGATTATTATCGAGTTGCTGTTGCACGATGCGGTGAAGCTCGTCGCGATCGATCGGTTTTACCAGGAAACCATTCATGCCGACTTCGGCACACAAGTCTTCATATTCCGACGTTGAGAAAGCGGTTACCGCGACAATGGGTACCTTGCCCTGTGGGCCGGCGCGTTCACGGATGATTTTGGTGGCTTCAATGCCGTTCATTTCCGGCATCTGAATATCCATTAGGATGAGATCGTAATCGACTTTGTCGGTTGTTCGGACGGCCTGTCGACCATTTTCGACCATATCCGGATAATGCCCCAAACTTATCAGCATGTCTTGAAGAACTCTTCTACTGATCGGATGGTCCTCGACGATGAGAAGTTTTGGGGTTGACGGCGTACTCACGATTGACTCTCCCACAATCAAAATTAACCATTTAGCGATGCGTAGAAAGACGCGGCATCAGGTCATTCTCAGTCTACGCGGCCACATTATCTAATTTTTAGCGTTAATTTTTTGTTAGGACACTCAAAAGTGTTAACGCCAAGAGATATGTTTAGGGTTTTTTGGGCAGAGGATGACCGGCCGCGCGCTTTCCAGGCGGGGTTAGAGCGCATTCAGGAAAAGTGGACCCGGTTTTCCGTCCGAATGCGCGACCAAACAAGGACTTAGAGCGTTTTCGCGATTCTGTTAAGTTAGGAAACGCTCTAGGGTATCGCTCGACGAAAGGGGCCCATCACCTTTGTAAATAAGGTGTCGGCCTGTTCACTGCCGAGAAAGGCAGCCCACTCCGCGCTTGAGGCGGTGATACGTATTTCCGGCAGAAACGTTGCCTCATCCAAATCGCCCTTAAGGCTACCGGATTCGATGATTTCCTCCACTCGGTCTTCGTCGGCGGCCAGCAAAGTGAGCGTGCCGTCATCATTCAATTGAGTGCGAAACAGATGGTAACCGCGCATGCTATCGACCACGTCCTCGCCACTGTCGATGCGGAACTCGATACTTAGATAACTTTGTCCGGCTATCTGGGCCGATAAGGCATAAAAAACCGCCCATCCGGTATCGCCGTCGGGTTCGTCGGGCTGCAGCACCATAAGAATGTCCATGCCACCGGGATGAGTTTCGTCTCTGCCCGAGTCCACAGGCAAAAAATGCAGATAAACCGGGTCTTCGTCTTCCTCGAGGGGGCCAAACCACATACCCAAGAGCCGCTCGTCTACCGCCGGTTGGCCGGGCACCAAGATCGGGTTTTCCGATGTGGGCAGGCAGCCGGACAGCACAAATAGCCCCAGGGTGAATAGGGGCAAAGCCCGGCGGGCAAGCTGAGACAAAGTAGCACGCATGATAGGCTTCCTCTTTGCTTAGGTTTGGCATAGAAATTGTGGAACGACACTATGGCAAGATTATGCTAGAGCGCATTCGGACGGAAAACCGGTGGCCACTTTTTCGTCCGGAAACACGACAAAACAATAACTTAGGGTCCGGTTTTGATTCTACCAAAACCGGAAGGACCCTAGAATTGTCGGCAATTCATGTGTGAACCGGAAAGAGTGTAATGACGCGAAAAAGCCGGCGAATGACGCTTCTGGTTTCAGCGGTCTCGGTGATTGCCGTGGCCATTGCTCTTGTATTGATCGCCCTGCAGGATACCATCATCTTCTTTTATACGCCGTCCGATCTTCCAGATGCCGAAATTACACAGGATCGCCGAATTCGCGTTGGCGGTTTGGTGGCCGAAGGCAGCTTGACGCGTCATGAAGATGGTCACGTGGAATTCGTGATCACCGACTTTACGGCCTCGCTCAACGTGAAATTCGATGGCATTTTGCCGGACCTGTTTAAAGAAGGACAGGGTGTCGTTACCGAAGGATTGCTTTCTTTGGCTGGTGACTTGATCGCCGACCAAGTTTTGGCCAAGCATGATGAGAATTATATGCCGCGCGAAGTCGCCGAGGCCCTGAAAGCAAGTGGACAATGGCGCGGCGAAAGTACTGACGAATGATTTCGGAATTAGGTCATTTCGCCCTAACCCTTGCGTTGGGCTTGGCATTGGTTCAAGCGACGGTGCCTTTGATCGGGGCCTATCGTGGGGATGTGGCATGGATGCGCGTGGCACTGCCCACGGCCAACGGGCAATTCGTGCTTATCCTCACCGCCTTTGTTGCCCTCACCTATGCATTTGTCGTTTCCGATTTTTCCGTTCAGTTGGTCGTGATGAATTCCCATACGGCCAAGCCGTTGCTCTACAAGATAACGGGCGTTTGGGGCAATCACGAAGGCTCCATGTTGCTTTGGGTCCTGATCTTATCCTTCTTCGGCAGCATGGTGGCACGGTTCGGCACAAACTTACCCGCTGCCCTTCGGGCCAGAGTTCTTGGAATCCAGGGATTGGTGGGTGTTGCCTTTCTTTTGTTCATTCTTGTGACGTCAAATCCGTTTATTCGTCTTGATCCGGCGCCGTTGAATGGGCGCGATCTGAACCCCCTGCTACAAGATATTGGTCTCGCCTTACATCCACCTTTCTTGTATTTGGGTTATGTCGGGTTTTCCGTGGCCTTCTCCTTTGCCATCGCCGCATTGTTGGAGGGGCGTGTCACTGCGGCCTGGGCCCGTTGGGTGCGTCCCTGGACGCTTTTGGCCTGGTCGTCGCTGACAATCGGAATCGCCATCGGGTCCTATTGGGCCTATTACGAATTGGGCTGGGGCGGTTATTGGTTTTGGGATCCGGTCGAGAACGCCTCCTTGATGCCTTGGATCGCGGGTACGGCTTTGCTCCACTCGACGGTGGTGACCGAAAAACGAGGGGCGCTCAAAAGTTGGACCTTGCTCCTTGCCATTTTGACATTC
>SMXP01000119.1 GCA_004356335.1 Alphaproteobacteria bacterium
AGAGGCGCTTCAGCTTTTTGATGAATTGACGGAATAGAGCGCACATAGATCTCACTAGAGCGTTTCCGAACTTAACAGAATCGCGAAAACGCTCTAAGTCCTTATTTGGTCGCATTTTCTTAACGCGAACCGGTGTCCACTTCGCTCGAAAATGCTCTAGCCGCAAAGGGAAATGGAATAGAGCACCGGCGGCCGTGCTTCTCTTATTGCTCTCTTATATGATTGCGCGTATTTTTGCCGCCACTTCCGGGTCAAGCCGCAGTAGCTCAGCTGGCAGAGCACGGCATTCGTAATGCCGGGGCCGGGGGTTCGAATCCCTCCTGCGGCACCAGCTCTTCATAAAGTTTTGGATGAGTCTCGCCCTAGAGCGCATTCAGGAAAAGTGGGCCCGATTTTCCGTCCGAATGCGCGACAAAACAAAGACCTAGAGCACGTTAGTGATTCCAAATAAAGTGAACGTGCTCTAGAATCGTCAGTGCCGGTCGCCCCGTCGGCGGATGGTACCCGGCTTGAGAAATTCCTGGTCAGGCGCCGGCGTGGTGTAGTCCTGTATCGTCGGTTCCCAGGCTGCGACCCGTTGGCGGGCTTCTTGCCAATCTTCTAAAGTGAGTTGTCTATTCAGCTTGTCTTCCACGTCCGGCGCCAGTTCCTTGGCGCCGATTTCGCGTTTGAAGGCATGACCGTCATAGAGCAAGTACCACTTGCCCGCTTCGATTTTATCCGCCTCCGTTCCAATGCCGTTCAGATAAAGTTCCGCCAGTTTTCCTTGGGCGTTCACATTGTTGGAATTGCCCGCCAACAGCACCCAGGTAAAACCTTTTGCTGTTGAATCCTGCCGTTCCATGGGGTCGGTCGCCGCGCCAGCCAATTCCAACAAACAAATGCCCAATTGGTATTGAACGATTTCGTAGCCTCGGCCCCATTCGGCCAAGCGGCCCAACACGGGCACCGCCCCGCTGCAGCCGTCCCGTTGTTTGACGCGCAAGGCTGCCGTATAAAACATCGTGGCCAGGGCCGGGTTGATCGGCTCGCCCTCTTTGGGCAGGCGCATGGTTTCATCCCCCGGGCCGGCGCCACACGCGCCAACCAAGAGTGTGGCAGCGATCGCCGCAATCGAGCTGGTCCTGAACGTCATTTCCCCGCCTTTGTCTGAAACACACACATGGCTATCCTTTAGCATATCCGGCAATGGAACACAGGGGGCCGCCGTGGACTTGGCCGCCTGGGACATGGGATAGTCGATCACGGGCCCATGACGCGGGCCGGCAAGGAGAGCACATGGGCAACAAAGACGCATGGTTGGCGCAAGTCGACGAGCCGGTATTGGAACCGGATCGTCCCATGGTCGATCCACACCACCATTTATGGACGTTCGAACGGGCCGGCGTTTATTTGATCGACGATCTGTGGGCCGATACGGAAAGTGGCCACAAGATCGAACAAACGGTGTTCATTCAATGCGGTGCCGAACCGCGCAAGCACGGCCCGGAGGAATTGCGCCCCGTGGGCGAAACGGAATTTGTTGTCGGGCAGGCGGCCAAAGCGGCTCAAGGTCCGGCCGGTGCGGCGCGCATCAAAGGCATCGTTGCTTTTGCCGATCTCACTTTAGGCGCGCCGGTCGATGAGGTGTTGCATGCCCATGAAGAGGCAGGCCGGGGCCTGTTCCGTGGCATCCGCAATGGCGCCGCTTGGGATGATACCGGCTCGGTGAAGACGCCGTTCCCCCAAGGCACCCCCGGCATTTATGGCGATGCCAAATTTCGCGAAGGCTTCGCCCGGCTTGCCGCTTTCGGTTTGAGTTATGATGCGTGGAATTACCATCCGCAAATTCCCGAGCTGACCGATTTGGCCCGTGCCTTTCCGCAAACGCCCATCGTGCTCGATCACTTTGGCGGCGTGCTCGGCATTGGTGATTATGCCGACAAACGCGACCAGATCTTCGCCCAATGGAAAAAAGACATTGCCGAATTAGCCACGTGTCCCAATGTGGTGGCTAAATTGGGCGGGCTGGCCATGCCGATTAACGGTTTCGGCTGGCATGAACGGGACCGGCCGGCCACGTCCGACGAATTCGTCGCGGCGCAAAGCCCGTATTATTTGCACGCGATCGAGTGTTTCGGACCAGAGCGCTGTATGTTCGAAAGCAACTTCCCGGTCGACAAACAATCTTTGTCGTATAAAACTTTGTGGAACGCGTTTAAAAAAATCGCCGCGCCGTTTTCCGACGGCGAAAAAGACGATTTATTCCGCGGCACCGCAAGCCGCGTTTATCGGTTGGAACAGGTGGGGTGATCGCGCAACCCGCTACATTCCCTCATTGGCCAGCCGGGCCAAATATTTGTCGGCGCGGCCCAAGGCCATGACCGGGAAATAGTGCCGGTACAGATTATAATTGATCATGAAGGCGCGGCTCAGTTCGGTGCTTTGCTGCAAGTCATCGCTCAAGCCTTTACGGCCTAAATTAATGCGCCGGCCGAGCCCGTAGCCGGGAAAGCCCGTACCGGTATAGTGCGGCTCGTGCCACGTGCCGTGTCTCTGGCGTTTGATCAATAAGGCCAGCCCGCGTTCGATGGCGGCACGATCTTGGGTTCGGCCGACCGCCAATAAGGCCATCAAGGCCCAGGCGGTTTGCGATGGGGTGGTGTCGCCCCGGCCGGCCAGACGGGGATCCATATAAGAGCCGCAGGTCTCGCCCCAGCCGCCGTCCGCGTTCTGACGGCTCAAGATCCAATCGGCGGCCCGCGTGACATCGTCCGCGCCCATATCTTGGCCCATGGCTTTAAGGGCGGGCAATACCGCGGCGGTGCCGTAAATATAATTGGTGCCCCATCTGCCCCACCAGGAACCGTCCGGTTCTTGTTCCGCCCGCAAAAAATCCAAGGCCCGCGCGACCGATGGATGATCTTGGGCGTAGCCGAGCGCCGCCAGGCCTTCGAGCACATGGCCGGTCACATCGACGCTGGGCGGGTCGAGTGCCTCGCCGAAATCGCAGAACGGGATCTTGGTCAAAATGGCTTTGTCGTTGTTCTTGTCGAAGGAGGCCCAACCGCCATCATCGCATTGCATGGCGAACACCCATTGGACCGCCCGGTCGATGGCGCCGGGCAAACCCTTGGCTTGCCATTTGGGATCGTCGCTATAGCGGGCCAGCACCATGAGGGCGACCGCCGTGTCATCCACATCGGGGTATTTGGCGTTGGCATATTCGAACGCCCAACCGCCTGGTTCCACGTCCGGTAGTTTCACTTTCCAATCGCCCGGCGTGCGCACCTCGTTGTCGAGCAACCAGTCGATCGCTTTGCCGATTTCAGGGCCGTGGGCGGCCTCCGCGTCGCAATCCTGGATTGCCAACAGGGTCAGCACGGTGTCCCAGACCGGCGACACGCTGGCGTTTACATAGGTGGCGCCGTCACTTTCATAAGTCCAGCGGGGATCCTCCAGCGCGCCTAAGGCCTTCGCCATGACCGGATGATCGTGGGCATAGCCCTCGCCGTGAAGCGCCATCAAACTGTAAATCCATGGCGGTTGGATGCCGCCCCACACACCGTCCGCATCCTGATGATCGACGATCCAATCAAGAACACGTTTGATGGTTTTCTCGCGAAACGGAAACAGGCGCCAATTCTGCATGCCATGCAGCCGCCGATCCGCCCACAAGAAAAATCGTTCGAGAGAAAACAGCTCGGTTTTTTTGAGCAAGGAATAATCGAACGCGTCGCGCCCGTCGGGAAACAATTCATCCAATCGGCTACCGGGTTCTAAAGGCACAATGGGGCGCTGCGCGCTGAGGATCGCGATCGGCATCAATGTAGCGCGCGCCCAAGAAGAAAAATTATAGATGTTGAACGGAAACCACGTGGGAAAGTAGATCACCTCCGGCGGGATATAGGGCGTTTTTTGCCACGGCCATTCGCCGATCAGGGCTAGCCAATAGCGGGTGAAGACGCGCACATGTTTGAGCCCGCCGCGTTCCAGGATCCACGCCCGGGCTTTTCGCATCGGTTCGAAATCTTTGTCGAGGCCGGCGCATTTCAACGCCGCGTAACATTCCACACTGGTGTTGATGTCGCCGGCGGGCGCATCGTGATAGACCTCCCACGATCCATCGTCCCGCTGTTCGTTGAGCAAAGAACGCACCAGGCCGGCGCGGATCGGATGATCCGAGCGCCCGATCACGTGCAATGCCAATATCCATTGGGCCTCCATACAGGAATTGGTTTGCAGCTTGCCCACCCAATAGCCGTCTTCGGTTTGGTTTTTAGCCGACCAGGCCAGGCCGTTATCGATCGACTCGTGCACGGCGCGCTTGAGCGCTGCCCTTTCCTTGAGGGATCCGCCTCGTGTTTGGCTCGTGTTGATCGCATCGAGGCTCATGGGGCCCCATCTCCCCGTTCAGAAGAATGTTGCCGTGCCAATTGACAGCGTTATTCTGTGTCCCACCTGTCTGACAAACCGCCGTTCCTGTCAAGCGCCGGTCACCGATTATGGCATGCAGAAAAAGTCCGTCTATTTTCAAATGAGCGTGGACGCTAACATGGCGACAAACAAGGAGCATGTCTCATGACCAAGCCGGTTTGTGTCATCATAGGGGTAGGTCCCGGAAATGGCGCCGCTTTCGCGCGCAAATTTTCCACCCAGGGCTACCAAGTCGCGTTATGTTCGCGCAACGAGACCTATCTGAATGAACTTGCCAACGACATTAGCGGTGCCGCAATCTATGCCTATGATGCGGCCGATCCGAACAGTGCCAAAACGGTGCTGCCGTGCATCGCCTCCGACTTGGGCGCCATCGACGTGCTCATTTATAACGCGGGGGCCGGCCGCTTCGGCAATATCGACAATCTGACCACGGAGGATTTTGAAAACGCTTGGCGGGTCAATGCGTTGGGACTATTTGCCGCGGCACAACAGGTCATCCCCGGCATGCGCGCGAAAGGAAAAGGGAATATTGTTGTGATCGGGGCGACATCGGCGGTCAAACATAACGCCGATTTTTCCGCCTTCACGTCGGCGAAGTCGGCTCAACGGGCTGTCACGCAATCGCTCGCCAAGCATCTCGGTCCGGACAAGGTGCATGTCAGCTATGTCATTATCGATGGTGTGATCGACTTGAAGCGCACGCGCCAAGCGATGTCCGATCGGCCCGACGATTTCTTTTTGAAACCCCATGAGATTGCAAACGCCGTTCATTTCCTAACCCAGCAAGACCAATCGGCATGGACATTTGAGCTGGATCTGCGCCCGTTCGGCGAGAAATGGTAAGAACACGTTAACGTTAGATGCCCCGGACGGGGCTTTTTTGGCCCTAGAGTGTTTCCAGGAAAAGTGGATACCGGTTTTCCGTTCGGAAACACGACAAAACAACAACTTAGGGTCCGGTCTTGATTCTATCAAAACCGGAAGGACCCTAGTGCGTGCGCAGAATTGATTGGACGGCACGTGCGGCCATTGGATAAAATGAACGAGTTGGATAAAATAACGTACGCTTTTGTTCGAACCGGGGTGGGACGTGCAGGAGGATAGAAACCATGCCACATCGCCAGAAAACAGTGCGTAGACTGCCGCGGTCCCTTTGGGTCGCTTCGTTGCTCGCCGTGGGTATTGGGCTTAGCACATGTGTCACACCCACGCCCTATCAACCGGCCGTCGAACGCTATGGCTATAGCGAACAGCAAATCGAGACCGGACGGTTCAAAATATCGTTTTCCGGAAATTCTTTGACCGATCAAGCAACGGTTGAAAATTATCTATTGTTTCGGGCGGCGGAGATTACGGTCGAATCCGGCAATGATTATTTCGTTGTGGCCGATCGTGACACCAACGAGAGAACCACCTATCGGGCCACACCGAGTTATTACCCCTATTCCCACTTCCATTATTCGTTCTTCTACCACCATAATCCCTATTATGGCTATGGACCCTACGGCCGATATGGAGGTTATGGATTTGGCTATGATTCTTACTCCCGCCCGGTCACGCGCTATACGGCGACCGCGGATATCATGAGCTATCAGGGTGAAAAGCCTCAAGACAATGCCAGCGCTTACGACGCGCGCGATGTCATGCGCACTCTCGGCCCCAGTATTGTACGGCCTGAGGATTTAGCGGTGTAACGGAAGATCCGATTAAAGTTTTTAGTCGCGGTCGAATATGCCTTTGATCGCACCGCCGATGCTTTCTCCGACGGCTTTGCCGGTATCACCCACGGTGCCGCCCACGGCACCAATCCCGCCGCCGATGACGTTGGCCAGGGCGCCGACAGTCACTTGAGTTGTGACGCCCACATTGATTTGCGACATGATGATCTCACCAAGTTCCCCGGCGGTCACACCACCCGAATCCGCACCGATATCGGTGAGATTAATTTCCGGCAAGCTGGCAGACGCGATTTTGCCACTGCCTAATTGAATCGTCACCTCGCCCGGGGTCACAATGAGCTGGTCGATAATATAGCGTGGCGCCATACCCGACCCGGAGCCGCTCGATGAGCCGCCCACATTGCGCTCGATGTTTTCCATCAATTTGTCCATATTGTTGCCGCCGCCGCCCAGCTCATACGTGATTTGCGGATTGTCGACCCGGAGTTCCTCAATGGCCAACACACTGAGTGAGCTGCGCTCGATATCAATGACCAGATTAATGCCTTGGAGAGACAGCAAGACCGAATCGGAAAAGCCTTGAGGATTCGCGATGGTAAGACCGGTAATATTTATGCTGCCTTCACTTTCAGTGACTGCAACGTCCAATGACTCCACCGCCACATCGGTTTCCGCTAAGCTTGAGCCGCCCCTCTCGATCGCCACTTTAAGAACCGTATCGGCGAAGAAATAAAGCCCTGCCCCGGCAATGACGAGAAGAACAATTAGCCAGAAAAATAACCTACGCATGACACCCCCCATTCCCAGTTTCCAATTAAATGGACAACGCTGGAGTGTCACACGGAACAGGGTGGGGAGTCGACCCGTCCTCTTCAGCTAGAAGTTACCCGGATATGGCTTGAATACAATCCGTTCCGCATGCTCAAAGCCGTCTTGGATGACCAGCGGATATGGAGGTGTCTCTCTGCAGGCGCCAATTTAGCAGTGTCTTCTCGACAAGCAATGTCGGTCGCAAGGAGAGGTAATATGTTGAGAGTTATTAACCAACTTATGGCGGACGTACCGGGAGTCACGGCCATTTAATTTGCCCTGATTGCCGCTCTTATCATTTATAAAAATTTACTAAATTCTTACACGCCACGTTAAGCGTGGCTATGCGAATGTATGTGAGTGTGCTGCATAGATAGCATCCATATGGATCGCACCGAGAGTCGGAGAGTGATTGTTGTGTGTTCGATTCTCGACCGGGCCTTGTTAGCAAGAATACAATACAGAGAAAATAGTCCAATGATTGGTGCGTTCTTGAGTTCTCTTTCTAATAAGTTTTGCGCCGATAAGCGCGCAACCGTCGCCCTCATGATCGGGATTTTGCTTCCCGTGTTTGTAGGGATGCTAGGGCTTAGTGTTGATGTTACGAATTGGTACTTGGCTAAAAGAAAACTGCAAACGGCGGTCGACTCGGCGGCGATCGGCGGTGGCCTGGCGCTTTATTATACAAACGATAAGAACGATGCCGAAAATGCGGCGATCGAGAGCGCAGAGCGGAACGACTTTGCCGATGGCGGGCATCGCACATTGACCATCAACATACCGCCATCCTCGGGCGCCTATGCCGGCGATAGCGGCGCGGTGGAGGTGATCGCCACAGAAACTCAGACCCTTTTCCTGATATCGGTGATCTTCCAAGAGGAAGTGACGGTAACCGCCCGGGCTGTCGCCGCCTCTGTGGTCGTGTCGGATAATTTCTGCGTCTTGGCGCTCGATCCGGAACTCGACGGAGCCATTGAATTTCAAGGCACAGCCGATGTAGACGCAGGCTGCGGCATTGCTTCGAACTCGCACAGCGACCGATCTATATCTTTATCGGGCAATGCGCGGCTCAGTGCGAGCCCCATTACAGCGGTCGGCGACATCCACACAAACGGCAACCCGACGATCGACACAAACGCGCCGTTACGATCCTATTATCAACCGTTCAAAGATCCTTATGGCGCCGAAGGGCTGAACTTGCAACCGCCGGCCAGCGGCTCTTGCGATTACAATAATTTCTCGGTCAACAACACGACAACCCTGTCACCGGGCCGCTATTGTAATGGCCTTTGGGCCAAGAAAGGCACCGTTACCTTTAGTCCCGGCGTTTACATTATCGACGGTGGGGTGTTTCAGGCCAACGCCCAAGCCAGTCTGGTCGGTGAAGAGGTGACATTTCTTTTGACCGGCAGCGGCAACGATTACACCACGGTTTGGTTCAATGGCGGCATGGAGGCCGATCTTTCGGCACCGACGAGCGACCCCTATGAGGGCATTTTGTTCTATCAAGATCAAAATGCCCCTTTGTCATTGGGCGACAATAAGTTTCTCGGCGGCGCCGACATGAACTTCCAAGGCGCCATGTACTTTCCGCGACAAGAGGTCCTTTTTACCGGCGGCGCCAGCATTAACTCCAATTGCATGCAAATTATCGCCCGCAAGGTGAGCTTTCAAGGCAATGGGACCTTTGGCAATAATTGTCCCGCCGACATGAGTATGGGGGTCATCGCCCAAACCAAAGTGAAGCTTGTGGAATAAAACCGGTGCCCGGCCATGCCGGAATGTGGCGGATCAGCGAAAACTGGTGGAGCCGAGGGGAATCGAACCCCTGGCCTCGACATTGCGAACGTCGCGCTCTCCCAACTGAGCTACGGCCCCATCCGGATCGACCGCATTTAGGGCGGGCGTCGAGGCCCTGTCAAGAGACGGCCCGGCCGTTGCCGATGCACCAAGGGCTGCACAGCCAAGACCGTCGCGCTTGATCCCATTCAATACCGGGGGTACATGTATGTCCCCCAATTGATTGAGGCCTGCGGCGATGCGTTCACTTCTTCAGCTTTTCGACACGATCATCAGCGTTTACATTTTCATCATTTTCGCCCAGGTGATTTTGAGCTGGCTGCTCAATTTCGGGGTGGTCAACATACGCAATCAATTCGTCAAGATGGTGGCCCAGAGCCTTTACCAGATGACCGAACCGGTCTATCGGCCAATCCGCAATTTCTTGCCCAATCTGGGGTCGATCGACATCTCGCCGCTCATTTTGTTTCTGCTGCTGACTTTTGGGCGCAGCCTGCTGTGGGAATATTGGCCTCAATGATTGAGGGCGGCCCATGGCCAAAGACATCCTATCAGGCCTGTTGAGCGAGAAAACACGTTTCGTGGTCACATCGGGCGCGTCCGATCGCCGTAAGAAGCTGTTGATAGTAGGTCAACCCGAAACGCTCATGGGCCAATTGACCAAATGGTTGGAAGGGCTGTCATGACGGAGGCTCGGATCATCGACGGCAAAGCCTTCGCCGCCGGATTGCGCCGCCGGGTCGGCGAGGCGGTGGCGATCCTGAAACGGGACGCGGGGCTGGTTCCGGGCTTGGCCGTGGTGCTGGTCGGCGACGACCCGGCCAGCCGGATCTATGTCAAGAATAAAGCCATTGCCGCCCGCGAGACCGGCATGCTTTCCTTCGGCAGCCAATTGCCGGCGGACACGTCCGAAGCGGATCTACTGGCCAAAGTGCGCGCGCTCAATACCGATCCCTCCGTACACGGTATTCTTGTCCAGTTCCCCGTGCCCGATCAGATATCCCAAGCCAAAGTGATCGACACCATCGATCCGGCCAAGGATGTGGATGGTCTTCATCCGATCAATGGCGGCCGGCTGCTGGCCGGCCGAGACGGGCTGTTGCCGTGCACGCCCACGGGCTGTCTCCTGCTCATCAAGCACGCATTGGGTGACGATTTATCGGGCAAACGGGCGCTGGTGATCGGCCGCTCGCTGCTGGTCGGCAAGCCCATGGCGCTCATGCTGCTGGGGCAAAACTGCACCGTCACTTTGGCTCATTCGCGCACGGCAGATTTGGCCGGCGAATGCCGCCGCGCCCATATCATTGTCGCTGCCGTGGGCAAAGCCGAATTGGTCAAAGGCGATTGGATCCAGCCCGGCGCCTGCGTCATCGACGTCGGCATGAATCGCATCGCCGCACCGGAACGGGGCGAAGGCAAGACCCGGCTGGTCGGCGACGTGGCGTTTGATGAGGCGGTCCAAGTGGCCGGCGCCATCACGCCGGTGCCCGGCGGCGTCGGCCCCATGACCATCGCCTGCCTGTTGCGCAACGGGGTGATCGCCGCGTGCCGCCAAGCCAATCTCCCCGTGCC
Organism: Alphaproteobacteria bacterium; assembly: GCA_004356335.1. Taxonomy (GTDB): domain Bacteria; phylum Pseudomonadota; class Alphaproteobacteria; order SMXP01; family SMXP01; genus SMXP01. Next base: position 10,281 of record SMXP01000119.1, read on the forward strand.
CAAAATGTGAGGCACTGCCCCGGCGTCATCCCGCGGCTTGACCGCGGGATCCAGTAAACCTCCCGAACCTCTTGACTAGATTTGGTTGACTCCCAACACTCTTCCCGCGAGTCGTTTGGGAGAACAATATGGCCGATGCAAATTTCGATAATTGGTTTCGCAATTGGTGGGACGAAGACTGGACTTGGGAGGGTTTAGCTAAGAAATCTTGGAAAGGAGGCGGCCAAGGCTCAACGATTCAGGATTATTGGCGATCGGAAGAAAATTCACTCGTAGGATTTGCAGGAAAGCGATGGACCCAGTTTCATTTCCCGCTGCATGATTTGGACGGCAATCCAAGTGAAAAAGCAGCATGGACAGAGATCCGATGTAGTGAATTTCAAGAAGCTATTTTTGTCCGCCTTCGTCGCACGGAGAGGGTAAGTATCGATTCTAAGGGAAAATTGCGCGGCAATGATGAACGAGCCCAGCTACAGGGAATTGTATTTCCGCGTTCAATAAATTTCTCCGCTCTTAAAGCTGAAATGAATGTTGATTTCAGTTTTGCATGCTTTCAAGAT
>SMXP01000120.1 GCA_004356335.1 Alphaproteobacteria bacterium
ATGATCTTTTGGTATCGGCGCTGCAGCGAACAGTCGCGTTCGAACATATGAACCACATTGCCGTGACGGTCGGCGAATACTTGCATTTCAATATGTCGAGATCGGGCCAGATATTTTTCGATAAGAACCCGTTGATCGCCGAAACTAGATTGCGCCTCCCGTTGGGCTGCGGCCAATGCTTGGGCGAAAGATGCCGCCTCGTCGACCCGCCGCATTCCTTTGCCGCCGCCCCCGGCAACCGCCTTGATCAAAACAGGAAAGCCGATTTGTTGCGCCTCGTGCGCCAGCACCTGGGGACTTTGATCCGTGCCGTGATAACCGGGTACCACCGGGACGCCGGCTTTTTCCATCAGGGCCTTGGCTTGATCCTTTCGGCCCATAAGCCGGATCGCGTCCGGCGATGGGCCGACAAAGGCGATACCGGCTTTTTGGCACGCTTCGGCAAAGCCCGCATTCTCCGACAGAAAACCGTAGCCCGGATGAATGGCATCGGCTTGTGCCGTGACGGCGACATCGATGAGTGTGTCGCCTTTCAAATACGATTCAGCCGCCGGCGCCGGTCCGATGCGGTGGGCCTCGTCGGCCAGAGAGACATGTAAGGCGTGCTCGTCGGCATCGGAATAAACCGCAATGGTTCGCAGTCCGAGCCGCCGCGCGGTTCGGATTATGCGGCAGGCGATTTCGCCGCGATTGGCAATGAGCAGGGAGCCGAACATTCAGCCTAGACAATCCAAGACGGCTTGCGTTTTTCGAGGAAGGCCGCCACGCCTTCTTTTGCCTCCTTGGTCACGCGGATATCAGCCATGCGGTGAGCGGTATTGTCCAAGACGTGCTCATAATCGGTGCGCGCAGCGACGGCTTGAATGAGATCCTTTACGGCATGCAAAGCGTCGGGCCCATTTTGAAAAATTTGCGTTACCAGCCGTTCGCTTTCTTGAGCCAAGGCCTCCTTGCTTTCGACGACCCATTGCACGAGACCCAATCTGTAAGCCTCGTCGGCATCGAATGTTTCGGCCGTGAGGAAATAACGCCGGGCGGCGCGCTCTCCGATGGTGCGAATAACAAAGGGTGAAATGATCGCCGGAATCATGCCGAGTTTGGCTTCGGTGAAAGCGAAACTGGCGTCGCGTGTCGCGATGGCCATGTCACAGGCTGCGATCAGACCTACGCCGCCGCCGCGGGCCGCGCCGGTCACGAGAGCGACGGTCGGTTGCGGCAGCGTGTGCAATCGATTGAGCATGCCCGCTAGAGCGCGCGCATCCTCAAGATTATCCGCATGGGTATAATCAGCGGCGGCCCGTATCCACTCCAGGTCTGCACCGGCAGAAAAATTCTTGCCGGCCCCTTCAAGCAGAACAACGCGCACGCCATCTGCCCCGCGCAACTCATCCAATATGTCGTTGAGGCGTTCAACCACCAGCGCATTGAACGCGTTATGAGCCTCAGGTCGATTGAGCGTGATCACGGCAACACCGGCCCGCGTTACGTCAAGCAAGACACCATCTTCTTTCATGGAATGCTCCTTACATCCGGAAAACACCGAATTTTGTCTCATCTATCGGCGCATTTAAAGAGGCGGAGATGGCCAAGCCCAATACGGTGCGTGTTTGAGCCGGCGGGATGATGCCGTCGTCCCACAATCGGGCGGTCGCGTAATAGGGATTGCCCTCTTCTTCATATTTTTCCCGTATCGGCGCCTTGAAGGCTTGTTCCTCCTCGGCGCTCCATGAATCGCCCTGTTTCTCCATATTGTCGCGTTTGACCGTGGCCAATACGGTGGCCGCTTGCTCGCCGCCCATGACGGAAATGCGCGCATTGGGCCATGTAAACAAAAAGCGCGGTCCAAAGGCGCGGCCGCACATGCCGTAATTTCCCGCGCCATGGGATCCGCCGATGATGATTGTGAATTTCGGCACGTTGACGGTCGCTACGGCGGTGACCATTTTGGCGCCGTCCTTGGCGATACCGCCGGCTTCGTATTTGCCGCCGACCATAAAGCCGGTGATGTTCTGCAAGAACACTAAAGGGATCCGCCGTTGACCGCACAGCTCGATGAAGTGAGCGGCTTTGAGTGCCGATTCGGAGAATAGGATTCCGTTATTGGCAACGATACCGACCGGATAACCGAAAATATGGGCGAAACCGCACACCAAGGTGGTGCCGTAAAGTTTTTTGAACTCGTCGAATTCGCTGCCGTCGACCATGCGTGCGATGACCTCGCGCACGTCATAAGGCGTTCGAGCGTCGTGGGGGATAATGCCGTTCAACTGTTCCGGGTCATAGGCCGGATCGACCGGGTCGCGCAGGTTGAGATCGATCTCCTTGCGCCGGTTCAAGGTTGCGACAATGCGGCGGGTGACGGCCAGAGCGTGTTCATCATTAAGCGCGTAATGATCGACCACGCCGCTTTGACGGGCATGCACGTCCGCACCACCCAAATCCTCGGCGCTGATCACTTCGCCCGTCGCCGCTTTGACAAGCGGCGGTCCGCCAAGAAAGATCGTGCCCTGATTTTTGACAATCACCGATTCATCGGACATAGCCGGCACATAAGCGCCGCCCGCGGTGCACGAGCCCATCACCACGGCAATTTGCGCGATGCCCGACGCGGACATGTTGGCTTGATTGAAAAAAATTCGTCCGAAATGATCGCGATCGGGAAAAATGTCCGCTTGATTGGGTAAATTGGCGCCGCCGGAATCAACCAAGTAAACGCAAGGCAAGCGATTTTCCAGGGCGATCTCTTGAGCCCGCAGATGTTTTTTTACGGTGATCGGATAATAGGTGCCGCCCTTTATTGTGGCGTCATTGCAAATGACCATGCATTCCAGGCCGCTGACCCGGCCAATGCCGGTAATGATCGAGGCGCTGTGAATATCGCCGCCATACATGCCGTTGGCGGCCAGCGGGCTGAGTTCGAGGAAAGGGGATCCGGGATCCAATAATTGCGCGACGCGGTCCCTCGGCAACAGCTTGCCGCGGGATAGATGGCGTTGGCGTGCTCTGTCACTGCCGCCGAGGGCGGCCTGTTCGGTGTTATCGGCCAATGCCGCGAGCAGCGCCTCCATGGCCGCCAGATTACGCCGGAAGCCGTCGCCGTCGGTATCGATCTCACTGGCCAGCATGTCCCGTACCGTCTATCGAAAACGCCCTCGCCCAGGCCGTCTGTGGCGTGCGCAAGCAGCCTGTCGCGAGGAAAGAAGTCCTGGTGCCAGGCCTCCAACTATGCTATCCATATCATGTATTGTCGGACAATTGAACAATTAATTGTCGGATGTTAATATAATCAGCTTCATGGAGGGGAGGCGGCGCGCCATGATTAACGGCTTTACCGGCCTCAACTTCGGCTTGGGTGAGACTGTGGAACAGATGCGCGGGCAAATTCAGCGTTTTGCCGGCGATGTCATTGCGCCCCGGGCGGGCGAGATCGACCAGACCAACGAGTTTCCACGGGATCTGTGGCCCCAATTGGGCGACATGGGTCTGCTTGGCATGACGGTGTCGGAAGCGGATGGCGGCACGGGGCTGGGTTATCTGGAGCATGTGGTGTCGATGGAGGAGATTTCGCGCGCCTCCGGATCGGTGGGTCTGAGCTATGGGGCCCATTCCAATCTGTGCGTCAACCAAATTTCGTTACACGGCACGCCCGAACAGAAAGCGCGATATCTGCCCAAGCTCCTGTCGGGCCAACATGTCGGAGCCCTGGCCATGTCCGAGGCGGGTTCGGGTTCGGATGTGATGTCGATGAGGCTGCAGGCAAAGAAGGACGGCAAGCGATATATTCTCAATGGCACCAAGATGTGGATCACAAATGGTCCGGATGCGGATGTTTTGGTTGTCTATGCCAAGACCGATCCCGATGCCGGTTCCAGAGGTATTTCCGTTTTCCTTATCGAGAAAACCTTCCAGGGTTTTTCGACCGGACAAAAGCTCGACAAGTTGGGCATGCGCGGGTCTAACACGAGTGAATTGATCTTCGAGGATTGCGAGGTACCCGAAGAAAATCTGCTTGGCGTCGAAAATGACGGTGCCGCTATTTTAATGCGGGGCTTGGATTACGAGCGTGTGGTTCTATCGGGCGGGCCATTGGGTCTCATGCAGGCGGCAATGGATGCGGTCTTACCCTACGTTCACGAACGAAAGCAGTTTGGCCGGCCGATTGGAGAGTTTCAACTTATGCAGGGCAAGCTTGCCGATATGTATACCACAATGAATGCGTGCCGAGCTTATGTCTATGCGGTGGCGCAGGCGTGCGATCGGAATGAAACAACCCGCATGGATGCAGCCGGATGCGTTCTCTACGCGTCGGAGAAAGCAACGCAATTGGCCCTCGAAGCGATTCAAGCGCTGGGCGGTAATGGGTACATCAACGATTATCCCACCGGCCGCTTGTTGCGCGACGCGAAATTGTATGAAATCGGCGCCGGCACGTCGGAGATACGTCGTATGTTAATCGGCCGCGAATTGTTCGCTCGAACCCAATGACAGTACGATTTGAAAAAATAGAAAGAGAACCGGCCTACCGGCAAGTTTCGAAGGCTATTGAAAAGAAGATTTTATCCCGAATCTTGCGACCGGGCGACAGCTTGCCCTCCGAAGCGGAATTGGCGCAGCAATTCGGACTCAATCGCTCGACCATACGTGAAGGCCTGCGCCAATTGGAAACGGGTGGTCTGATCAATCGGCGTCAGGGCAGCAAAAAGTTTTTTGTGCATTGCCCGAGTCCCAATGATGTGGCAGCCGGTGTCAGCCGTGCCATGCATCTCAATGAAGTAACTTTTGCCGAAGTGTGGCAAGCGATGATGATTTTGGAACCTGAATGTGCGCGACTGGTTGCGGAGAAGGCAGACAAGAACGGCTTGGCCAAGCTGGGTGAGGTGATCGATCGTTTGGCGACGCAAGGCGATGATTTTGCTCAAGCGGTCGATCAAGCGGTCGAGTTTTTTCGTCTTTTGGCCGAGCTCACAGGCAATCGTGTGTTGGTCCTCACCCAAGCGCCTCTATGTCACCTGCTCCGACCAAGCTTGGTCCTCATGGTTGAAAAGGTTCCGCAAGCCCGGCAACGCATTAAACATGCCCAGGGAAAAATCCTGGAGGCGTGCTCCGGCCGACGCATGGAGGAAGCGCAGGACTGGATGCGTAAACATATTGTCGACTTCAAGCGCGGTTACATGCTTGCCGGTATCGAACTCGACCAGATCATTGATGCGGGCTGACGATCGACGCCCCAAACATCCGACCCGTCGTCACTTTTCCTGGAAACACTCTAGGAGCGCCGATCCACAACAAACTGGGCCACCTGACGCAGGGGTTCTGCTTTATCGCCGAACAGGTCAAGGCGTGCGCAAGCGGAATCGGCCAATTCTCGAGCCTTGTTTCGGGCGCCGTCACGGCCAAGCAATTTTACGAATGTGGCTTTGTCCCTATCGGCATCCTGTCCGATCGGCTTGCCGATTTCTTCAGCGGTCCCTTCCGCGTCAAGCAAGTCGTCGACCACTTGAAAAGCCAGACCCAGGTCATCCGCATAATTGTTGAGAGCGGCAAAAGCGGTGTCGTCGGCGCTGGCCAAAATGGCGCCGGCAATACAAGAAAATTTAATCAACGCCCCGGTTTTCAATCGTTGTAATTCGGATATGCCGGCAAGATCGAGATTGCTTCGGTCGCCGGAAATATCGATCATTTGGCCGCCGACCATGCCGCCGATGCCGGCGGCGTTGGCAAGCGTCAAAACCAGTCGGGCGCGTATTGTTGCATCGTCATGAGTGGCACCATCCGCCAACACGGCAAAGGCTTCGGTCAAAAGCCCGTCACCCGCCAGAATTGCCGTCGCTTCATCAAACTCGTTATGGGTCGAAGGCCGACCGCGCCGCATATCGCTGTCATCCATGGCGGGCAAATCGTCATGAATGAGGCTGTAGCAATGGATCATCTCGATTGTTGCGGCAACCCGAAGCGCATTCTTCTGCTTCACGTCAAACAGATTGGCGCTCGACATGACGAGATAAGGTCGCAACCGCTTGCCGCCCGCCAGACAGGCATAGCGCATGGCATCGATCACGCGGCCTCTCGGTCCCTCGACCGGCCGCAGCAGCTCGTCAAGCTGTCGATAGACACGATCGGCGACATCGCGCATGGATTGGGTCAGATCGCTCATACTCACGGTTCCGTTGGGTTTTTCCCTGTCCGTTTGGCGTCGCCTCCCGAAGACGTGAACGGCCATTGTGATAGGGCGAGCTTAATGCCTGCGCAAGGGTCAAGCAGTCTATGCGCCCGGGGACACCACAAGGCGAATGACCCCGCCACGCCCTTGGGGCGGCCCGGCGCAGAGGATTCCCGTGCACCGAACCGGGTTTTCGAAAAATTGAGTTATTCCCGTTAGATTAAGGGTCCTGGGCGCCTTGGTCGGCTAGAGCACGTTGACAAAAGATGGCATCCCTAACGTGCTCTAAATCTTTGTTTTGTCGCGCATTCGGACGGAAAACCGGTGGCCACTTTTCCTGAATGCGCTCTAATGAGCCCGGTTTTGCCGTCTTGAGTCGGTTAACGAGGGCCGATATGGCTACCGAAACGCGCAGGTGTTGGTCATTTGGTGCGGCTTCATTGTGACTGATTGGCAATTGCGTCACGACGTGAGACAATGTGGTGTCGTATTGAATGCGGGCCATTGAACCAAAGGAAGGGTGGGGGCGTCTGCCTATGAAAAACGGCAAAAAGCCGCTGAAGATTGTGTTAGCGAAGCCGCGTGGATTCTGCGCCGGTGTTGAGCGTGCCATTGATATCGTTGAACGCGCTTTAGCCAAATTCGGTTCGCCGGTTTATGTCCGCCATGAAATTGTCCACAACAAACGGGTGGTCGAAACCCTTAAAGATCGTGGGGCCATTTTCGTCGAAGAGGTAGACGAAATCCCGGCCGGTGCGGTCACGGTGTTCAGCGCGCACGGTGTATCCAAAAAAGTCGAAGAAGACTCGGGGCTATTAATGCTCGAAGTCATCGATGCCACCTGTCCTCTGGTCACAAAAGTTCATAAGGAAGGCCAACGTTACGCAGCCAATGGGTATGATGTGGTGCTGATTGGTCATTTGGGTCATCCTGAAGTGGAAGGCACGTTGGGTCAAATTCCCGGCGTGGTGCATGTCATATCGACGGCCGAGGAGGTTGCGCAATTACATGTCCGCGATCCGGAACGCATTGCGTTTGTCACGCAAACGACCCTGAGCGTGAATGATACAAAAGATGTCATAGAGGCATTGAAGGCACGATTCCCAAAGATTCTTGGTCCGGATGTGCGGGATATTTGCTATGCTACGCAAAATCGACAAACCGCGGTGCTGCAACTTGCCAATGAGGTTGACCTGTTCCTTGTTGTCGGTGCGCAGAACAGTTCCAATTCCAATCGATTAAGAGAAATCAGCGAGAATCAAGGTATTCCGAGCTACCTGATCGAGGATGCAAACGCGCTGGATCCAACATGGTTAGACGACGTTGAAACTGTGGGTATCACCGCGGGGGCATCGGCGCCGGAAACGCTTGTCGAAGAATTGATCGAAAGGCTAAGTGGCATTAGAGACGTGAGTGTCGACACGATGAGCGGTGTCGAGGAGAACGTTCGGTTTAAACTGCCGCCCACATTGTCAGATGTACCGATAGAGGAAGTACGCGCTGTCAGCTGGCCGAAGCGATCATAGTCATTGAAAATTTTGGTCATCACTAAAGTTAGCCAATGCAAGAAATGAACAACGCCAAAAGGAGGGATACTTGGGAATCCCATTGAAACAACAATTTGACGTCGGCGCCTATGTCTTGAAGCAAACATTGCTTAGGCGGAAGCGCTATCCATTGGTTCTCATGCTCGAACCGCTTTTCCGTTGCAACTTGGCTTGTGCCGGTTGCGGCAAGATCGATTATCCCGATTCTATTCTGAACAAGCGTCTTACCGTTGAGGAATGCATGGAAGCGGTCGACGAATGCGGCGCGCCGGTTGTTTCGATCCCGGGTGGCGAACCGCTTATTCACAAAGAGATCGCACAGATCGTAAGCGGTATCATTGCGCGCAAGAAATATGTCTATCTATGTACCAATGCACTGCTGTTGGAAAAGAAACTTTCTGCGTTTGAACCCAGCCCCTATTTGACTTTCTCGGTACATTTAGACGGACTCAAGGAAGAACATGATCACGCGGTCTGCCAAGACGGTGTTTTCGAACGAGCGGTTTCGGCCATTAAGGCTGCAAAGGCACGGGGTTTCCAGGTGAGTGTCAACGCGACAATCTTTGACGGTGCAGACCCGGAACGCTTTGCCGAATATCTGAACTTCGTACACCAGCTTGGTGTCGATGGTGTGACCATGTCGCCCGGTTACGCTTACGAGCGCGCGCCGGATCAACAGCATTTCTTGAGCCGCCGGCGGACCAAAGAATTTTTCCGCACCGTGTTCCGATTACAAAAAGGCAAAAAGTGGTCGCTTAATCATTCGTCTCTCTACCTCGATTTCTTGGCCGGCAATCAAGAATATGAATGCACGCCCTGGGGCAATCCCACGCGCAATATCTTCGGTTGGCAGCGTCCCTGCTATTTGCTGAACGAGGGCTATGCCAATAGCTTTAAGGAGCTCATGGAAGAAACCGAGTGGGAACGTTACGGCACGGGACGATACGAAAAGTGCGCCAATTGCATGGCTCATTGCGGTTATGAGGCAACGGCGGCGGCCGACACAATAGCCAATCCCCTCAAAGCTCTATGGACCAAGATTCGCGGCCCCAAGACCGATGGTCCGATGGCTCCGGAAATTCCTCTCCATGCTCAACGTCCCGCTGACTATGTTCACGATACGATTGTCAAAGAGCAGCTAAAAAGTGCCGAGGACGTCCAAAGAGATGGGCAGGAGCTGGTTCGCGGCGTGGCGTAAGGCGGCGCGTGCCCGCGCCGCATCCCAAGATAGTCGGATCAGATCACCCAACAGAAGTGGGTCTTTGACGATCCCCTGAAAAATCGGGGCGAGACGCGTCTTGCCGTTCGCGTCTATGGCGTTTAGCGCGGCTTCGGGAAGCCGCCGATGGGCGGGGTCTGCGATGGCCCGAATGACGAGGAACGGCACATTATGCGCTTGAGCCGCCTCAGCCACCGCCTGGCTTTCCATATCTACGGCAACAGCTCCATGCGTGGTGTATAGCTCGGCCTTTCGCCCGACCGATGAAATCACATCCGACATACCCAACAACTTGTCCGTATTCACACAAAGGCCGCGCGCTCGGGCGGCGTCGGTCACCGCCTCATGCCATTTAGGGGTGACACGATGGCGGTGTTCCTTTTGCGTTACAATTTCACTTGGGATAAGCAGCGTTCCGGGCTTGAGAGAGGGATCCAATCCACCGGCAATGCCGAAACTCATCAAACCTCGTGGCATGGATTTGGCGGCGTCGAGCGACACTTCACGAGCGCGGTCGCTATTGGCCCCGCTTAAGAAAACGCGAAACGTGCCAGGGGCTAAAGCGCGCGCGAGACACGCGGCCTCAAAGGGCAGACCGCAAATAACATGCAGAGGCGTTTGATTTGGCAAATGCGTCGACCCTCGTGCCGTCTCTCTATAATTATAATTGGCCAATTCGCTGCTGAACAATGTCAGCCGCAGTGTGACCGGAACGGATCGCCCCTTCAATGGTCGAGGGCAAGCCGGTATCGGTCCAATCGCCCGCAAGCACCAGATTGGCGATCGCCGTTGACGCTGATGGCCGACGCCTTAGGCCCGCCGGACTTTGATCAAAGGTCGCCCGCTTCTCCTTGATGATGCGGGCGGCGTCGAATTCCATATTACCGAGACGTAGCGCCTGTCGCGTCTCGTTCCAAAGAAGCGACATCAGTTTATCGCTATCCTCATCTACCAGATTTCCCGCCGCACTGATCGTCAAACTAATCATGTTGTCTCGGATGAACGCCCAATGGGCGGTAGCGTTGATCAAACCCAAAATTGGAATGCCGAATGCCGGGGTGATCGGATCTTTAAGTTTGAAATGGACATTGACAATGGTCTCGCCATCGCCGGGTGCCGTGAGGCTTGGCCAAATCTGTGGCATCCGAAAAGACGGCACGGCAAGAATGACCATATCATCGCAATCTACGGATATCTTTGCGTCGCCGAAATCGAGTTGTTTAAGTCTGCCGTCGGAAAATTCGAGAAGGCGCAAGCGATGATTGAATTTCACTTGGGTGCCTGCGGCTTCGAGAAACTTGAGCGCGGGTGACACAAAACTCGGTCCCAATCCCTCTCTTGCAATGAGAGGGCGGCAGGCCCGTTCGCCTTTCAAAAAGGTTTCCTCGAGAACCGCTCTTAAAAGCCGCGCGGCGCCGCGTTCCGCCGTCGTGTTTAAAGCGGCTAGGGTAAGCGGCTGCCAAAATCTTTTATAGAGTGATCCCGATGTTTGAATGACATCGGCCACAGTCTGATCGGCGCTGGGCCACAGGATCGGAAGGCTGCGCATATAATCGCCAAGCACGGTGCCGGGAACGCGGCTGTTTGCATTTAAAATCCAAAAGGGAATAATGCCTTTACTGGGACGCACGACCCATCGCTCGTCGGACATCAAATCAACAAATGGATAAGCGGCCCGTTTAGGTCCCATAAGGCTGTCGCGTGTGCCGATTTCGTCAAGATAGGTGAGCGCGGAATGATTGCCGCTCATCAATAAATGATTGCCGTTGTCGATCGTTTGTCCCAGGTTCTTGTCGAAAAAGGATCGGCAACGACCGCCGGCTTGACCGGCACTTTCATATAGTCCAACGGCAATATTACTGCCGGCGAGACGCACCGCGGCTGCGAGTCCGGCCAGGCCGGCTCCGATGATGTGAACCGTTTTCACGCTAGAGCCTTTCCAGGATTAATTGACTCATGAAAATGCTCTCGATTCCTAGTTTGGTCGCGTTTTCGGACGGAAAACCGGGTCCACTTTTCCTGAAAACGCTCTAAATCATTCCTGCGATTATGATTTGAGCGGCGGGGCAATGGCGTAACGCAGTCCCGTGACGAGCTTTTGTGTTTTGGAAAGCGTAATCGGTTGTTTGACGTTGTCCCATCCGCGGGCCTTAATGCGATTTAGATATTGCTCGTAAACGCCCATCATCGGCAGCGCAGGCCTTACCGTGCGCCAATCAATATGGTCAAGTGCCGCGCGAACTTCCTGAAAGAACGCGGCCGCCATGGCACCAAATTCTTCACACACTCTACTGAAACCCGGTTCATCCAGAACCGTCAGGGGGTTGTTGCCGGTAATATTGTTCTTGGTCAGAAGTTCGCGCGGCAAATACAAGCGGCCGATCTTTGCGTCTTCCTGCAAATCACGAAGAATGTTGGTGAATTGAAGCGCATTGGCGAGCGAAAGAGCGAAGCCGTCGGACGCCTCGCCCGGGGGGGCGCCGAAAATGGGCATGGACAACATGCCCACAGCGCCGGCGACACGTCGGCAATAAGCGTGAAGCTCATCCAAACTCGGCGCGACGATCGGCCCGTTGGCATCCATTTCCATGCCGTCGATCAACAGCAGAAACTCTTTCTTCGGCAGGGAAAAACGTCGAATAGGTTTTGCAAGGGCGACCGCCGTTATTTTTGTCGGCTGCCCTTGGTACAGCCGATCGATTTCCTGTCGCCAATCGTCGAGGGCGGCAAGCTTTGCTTGGGCATCGCCCTCTCCGTCGGCAATATCGTCGATTTCTCTGCAATAAGCGTAAACCGCATATATGGCGTCGCGCTTTTCTTTGCTGAGCACACGCATGCCCCACGCGAAGGACGTGCCCGAACGCGAGACAACCCGTCGGGCATGCGCCGTGGCTGCCGTCCGACCGATCGATGACTTTGGCGTCTCGGGCGGATCACGGAGCGTCTGTTGGGCGGTGTCCATTGTCATAGGCAGGCGATCTCTTGTTACTGGGGTCGCGACCCGAAAAGCCCCTCGGCAATGCCGGTCAAACCCGATAGAGCAAAATCCACTTTGGATAGCTCGATACGCTCGGCCAAAGGGTCTTGCCGTTTAAGACGTGCGGTGAGGCGCACGGCCAACCGAATGATGGTAGACGATTCCATGGCCAGGCGGCGGTTTTTGAGAGCCGCGGGTAATTTGAGCGCGGTCGGCAACATGTGGTCGACACCGGCCAAAACTTGGTCGAGTACGGCGCGCAGACCCTGGTTGGACGCCGGACCGGCGAGATCGACCACACTGACGCCGTGCGCCGTCATCCAATCTTCCGGAATATAGACACGGTCCAGCTGTTTATAATCATCGGCGCAATCCTGAAGATGATTGATGATTTGTAAGACCGTGCATAACCCATCGGAATAAACATAACCGCTGTTGTCTTCGCCATGGAGATCGAGCAAGAAGCGGCCGACCGGATTGGCCGACAATTCACAATAGCCGAGCAATTCCTGCCAATTGGCATAGCGTAATTTTACGGCGTCTTGTCGAAACGCGCTCAAGAGATCGCAGGCGTGCTGATCGGTGACACCGGTGATGTCCAAACTGGCGCGCAGGCCATGCGCTTTTTGGTAACCGGCACCGTAGCCGGGCTCACCCTTAAGCGCGGCTTGAAGGGCGTCAAGCCGGTCAACCTTGTCCTGGGCTGCTAACTCCGGATTGTCGGCAATATCGTCGCCGGCGCGGACCAAGGCATAAAAAGCCGCCACGTGAGGCCGCAAATGCGCCGGCAGCAGGAATGACCCGACCGGAAAGTTTTCATCGCTGGAGCCCTTGCCCGACGGCGTTTCCGGCTTCGCGTTCCAGTGGCTGTTTGTTGTCTCCTGAGCGGCTCTGATCATGGCGTTTTGGGGCGATCTATCCTAGAGCATTTTCGAGCGAAGTGGACACCGGTTCGCGTTAAGAAAATGCGACCAAACAAGGGCTTAGAGCGTTTTCGCGATTCCATTAAGTTCGGAAACGCTCTAGAGAATTGCTTATGGAGGGTAACTGAGGCCACGCC